>NZ_JAELUC010000200.1 GCF_016429155.1 Pedobacter sp. ASV12
CCAGTTTATCCGCTTCCACAGCGGCCAGGGTTCTTTTTGCAGACTCAGCGGTGTTATTTCCTATACTTTTAATTTTCGCTGCATTGGCATATTCAAAATTGGCTTTTTCTATTTCAAAATATTCCAGCATATCTTGCAAATATTGCTTACGGCTAACGGGGAGCAGTAAAGGCACGCCGGACTTCGTGATAAAATAGCGGCGATCTATCCATTGGTAAGAATTAGGCCCGTGATTATCATACCTGCCACCCATTTCCCAGTGTTCTACATAGTCATTGCCATTGTTGAGTTTCAGAAAATCGCCATGAAAATTTTTATAGTCATCAGAACGGCTACCGAGCAACAGGGCTTCTGAAATATATTGCGATACACGGCTGGGATTGTTGTTTTTTTCTTTATCGAAATTGGGTCCTGCTTTTGCTTCTATGGGGATGTCGTAAACCGGATTGCCATATTTCATATAAAACTCTCCTGTACCACCGGCTTTGGCTCCGGTTGGAATATACGGATTGATATTGACCCGAAATACACTTCTGTATTCATCTACTACTTTGGTGACCCGCTTGGTTACGTGACAAACAAACTGATAGAAACCTAACTGGTAGCCGTACCCTGCGTAGGCATATTTACCATACTTTTGACTATCCGAGCCGGAAAAACTTACCCTGGCAACACATCCTGTCAGTTTAAAATTATTGCGGCTGGCTTCCTCTAGTTTTTCAACTGCGATGAGGTTTTTCATCATTGTAGTCTTTTCGGCAGGTGAACCTTTTAATGCAAATCCATATTTTGTATTGTTATGGTCGGTATAAATACCGGGCATATTGTCAACATCCGCACGTGAACCACAGGGTGTTAGTGGGTCGGCTATTTTTTTTATTCCCTGCGAAAAACAGGCCATGCTTTCCAACAGCATTATTGAAGCAATCAAAATATGTTTCATGATTTATCGGTTTTTTTGAAAATTATTTAAAGATACCCGTACCATTAAATGAACTTGCACCGGTATTTAAGCTCATCCTTCCTTCC
>NZ_JAELUC010000201.1 GCF_016429155.1 Pedobacter sp. ASV12
TGTGCATTGGCTGGTATATACTATCGCCCATAGCATGGGCTTTTAACAGTAGCACTCAACTAAGCCCTTTTAACGGAGCCTATGATGTAATTAACAAAACAGGAGAGAGGAACAGATTTAAGAAGGTTTTCTTTCATAAAAACGATTACATCATCTTTCAGGCTGAAAACGATACAATGATAGACTATCATTATCAACTCGATACTGCTTCTAAATCGCTGGTGTTGCAAGACTACCACAATAATCAGGTTAATGTTGGCTATTCAGCTGACGAAAAAGCCCACCTCATTCTTCGGTTTAAGGATTGTGACCAAGAATTTGTACTTAACCCAATTAATTGGCAAACTTTGCCAGCATTAAAAGACGGTATCCACTATACGATTGACGAAATTAAATAAGGGCTTATCTTTTTTTGTTTTGCAAATTTATTGGTGCCGAAATCGAGGTAATTACAGTTGTTTTTGTAGGTTCTTTTAAACCTGCATGTATAAACCGTTAAAGTTTACTTTTCAAGCACACGGACTTTTTGTGGTTTTTATCTCCTTTTTTCGTAGGCATCATCAATTTCTTTAGAGCGCTGGTCAGGTTCAGTCCACGCTTCACACTCAGATTAGACGGTAATGGCAAGATAAGAAAGCTCAACAAAATTTACCATAACAAAATCATTATTGGAATAGGCGGTTTGTCTTGTTGCTCCACAAAAAAGTAATAAAAATACATTTTATGGCTATATTGCCTTCAGGTTCTCTGCCAATGGCAACAGTGAGGTCCAAAACAATCCAATTGTTTTGGATTTTCTTAGCCAAGAATAAACCAGCTGCCTTTTTGTAAGCTTTGATGAAGAAAAGGCCTTTGTTTAAGGTTTGGATTTCTTCATCGTAGGCTTTCTTGTTAAAGGTTTTAAGGTGCAAATTGCCTCTAATTGCCCTTTATGGCTGTCTCTTATACACATCT
>NZ_JAELUC010000202.1 GCF_016429155.1 Pedobacter sp. ASV12
AGATGTGTATAAGAGACAGTTTACAAGCAGGCGATGCAGATATTACTGCATGTCTGAACCATGTTGCTAATATTGCCGTTGCAAACAACATCGTACTTGGTAACGATGGATGGCCAGAAAAAAATGGCAATTCGGTAACAGCTTCGCAAGGTATTGCTATTTTGGCAAGTGATCCGGCTGTAAGCCAAAATATTGAGAATTTAAGTGCTAAAATGCTAGTTCATAATATTTGGATATGGAAAAAGGGCACCATAGAAAATCATTTGAACTTACAAGGCAAGACGGAAGCGATTTGGGCAAATTTTTGTAGTACTTTGGAACAATCTACTTTACAGATAATGTTGCCTAATGATCATCAAGAAGTTGAAAGTTGTATTCAATGGCTCATGAATTAACTCTAGAAACAATGACTGCAATTAATCCTTCTGTTTGGAATATCGAAAAAGTTGAAAATGATCTTACAACAGCTTTCGCAGGCAATTCGGAAACGAAACTGTTGAAAATATTAAAAGATACTTCATTCCTTTTTTATCATTTGTATTCCCGCAAAGGTGGAATACAACCTGTGTTTAGAGAGATTTCTTTTGGAGCTAAGATGCGTTGTGATTTTGCCTGGCTAAACGATAATTCGGACGGTCCAGAATGGGTGCTAATGGAACTTGAAAAACCGCGGATGCGCGTTTTTAACGCAAATAAAAAACCATCGGCCGAGCTTAACAATGCTATAGAACAGGTAAGATCATGGCAGAGGTATTTCGATCAGTACCCTCACGAAAAAAAGCGAATATTTGGAGCTGTTGCAAGGTTTAGATGGATATTAGTAGCTGGCGACAAGCAGGATTGGGATGTTGAAGATGCTATGCAATGGAGAAGTTTTTTTAATTCGACAAATGATATAGAATTAAGATCAACTGATATTTTTAATCGAGCATTGCAAGATTATAAAGAAAATCCGAGTGCC
>NZ_JAELUC010000203.1 GCF_016429155.1 Pedobacter sp. ASV12
GAAATATTGCAAATAGGAGCTTATTTATGAAAAATATAATTGTTATTTCAGCCCATCCAGATGATGAGATCATAGGAGCTGGTGGAACATTATTGAAGCATGTAGCCAATGGAGATCAGGTGTTTTGGTTAATTGTTACCAATGTATTCGAAGAACAGGGATTTTCTAAGGAACGCGTAGAGAGTAGACAAGTAGAAATAGACAGCGTAGCCAAGATGTTGGGCATAAAGGAAATATATAAGTTAAATTATCCTACCATGACATTAACCAGCAGTACGCTGTTGAAAATGGTTCCAGAAATTTCCAAGATTTTCTCTACAGTACGCCCCGAAATCATTTATTGTTTAAATAGGTCAGATGCACATTCCGATCATCGAGTTACATTTGATGCTGTAATGGCTTGTACAAAATCTTTTAGATATCCATACATCAAGCAGGTGCTGATGTACGAATGTATTTCAGAAACGGAATTCGCTCCCGCACTTTTCGAAAAAGTATTTTTGCCCAATTATTTTGTAGATATTTCAAGTTATCTTGATAAGAAGATTGAAATAATGAAAATATATGAATCTGAGCTAGCAGAGCACCCATTTCCCAGGAGCATAAGAAATTTGAAAGCTTTGGCTACTTTTAGAGGTGCAAGTGTTGGTGTTGAATATGCAGAAGCCTTTCAGTTATTAAAATATATTGATAAATGATCTATAATTACCAGAAACATCTAATAGAATCGGGAAAGTCCATCAAAGAGGGCTTGCAAAGACTGAATGATCTGGCAGCTGATGCCATATTGTTTGTTGTTTGTAGCGAAGGAAAGCTAAAAGGATCTATTACGGATGGTGATGTGAGAAGGGGCTTTTTAAGAGGATTGAATATGGAAAATAGGGTTGATGATTTTATTCAAGAAAACCCTAAATTTATAAGAAAGGGAAATTATACCATACACGAACTGATTGAATATCGAACAAAAAACTTCAAAGT
>NZ_JAELUC010000204.1 GCF_016429155.1 Pedobacter sp. ASV12
CCCCCCCCCCCCCCCCCCCCCCCCCCCCCCCCCCCCCCCCCCCCCCCCCTCTTTTTCACCCAGAATTCGGCTTTCGCGATCATGAGTACTGTATCGTGGGCTCGGTGATTTGTATTAGTGACTGTGCGGCCACTTTTGGAATAACCATGCAAAAATTGGGGGTTATTCCAAAAGTGGCCGCATCTTTCGCTACAAAGTGTGCAGTCGGCTGATTTTAAAGCCTTTTAAGACTCTAACGATCCCTTCTGGACATCCGTTCATTACCCATGCTGAAAATAAATCCTGGCTTATCTGGGGCCTAAAAACTGTAGGTCTTTGCTGCTGTAAGTCTACCCATATATATTACTATGATCTGAGATTGCTTTGGATGTGGAATCCAGGCTTTTGCGGAGCAAAAGCGTTTTGAGGGAACCTGCCGGATTTATGGTCAGGCGGCTTGATGTTCTTCCAAATGGAAAGGTACTAAAAAGAAAAAGCCCTGATCGGGCCGGACAGTTTGGAATGAAATCGGGTGGATGCTTTTACCGAAATATACAGTTTTGGATTGTTTTAAAAAATAGAACAATCCGAAGGTTTTTTCCAACATGGTCTATAGGTTTAGTTAAACAATGCGGGAAAATAGGAAGAGAAAGCCTGTTAGCTATAGCGTCTTTTTCCTAATGAAAAAACGCTTAAAAAGACGCGAGTAAAATTGATATATTTTAAGAATATTGCTTTCAACAAACTATTAGAAAGGCCATTTCAGTACGATAGAGGGCATTTCTGATGTTACAAAAGTCAGGCTCAGATTCCCCTAAAACAAAAATGACTTGCTGATAATCAGCAAGTTATTTTTCCAGTAGCCCGTAGGGGAATCGAACCCAAGGCATAAACATCTTCGTATCAATATTTTATGAGCAGCTGTTTTCGGGACTCAACGAATTCCCCACTGCCGTTATGTACGTTCTGACCGTAATTG
>NZ_JAELUC010000205.1 GCF_016429155.1 Pedobacter sp. ASV12
CACCTCCTCTCTATGGTCCCGGTGGGATTTGTGGTTTAAATAAGGGGTATGGTAATTCTTGGTAATATGAAGTAAGCTACAAACCCAATTTTTCTAACAATAACTGCCTGTAATTTTCTCCAATCGGAATTTCTTCTAAAGCCAAGGTAAGCACGTTTCCCTTTAGGGCCTTAATTTTCGATAGGTTTACCAAATAAGACCGATGGGTACGTTGAAACTTGTTTGGTGGGAGCATATCTTCAAGCATCTTAAGGTGCATAGACACAAAGTATTGTGTTTTTTCTTTACAAAAGATCCAACAAAAATCTTTTTCTGCCTTAATAAATTCTATATCGGCATGTTCTATGCGTACCAGTTTAGCATGCTGCCTAACAAATATATGGCTGGGTGCTTCTTGTACCAACCGAGGTGCAACAAGCGTTCTGCGGTCTATTGCCTTTTGTACGGCCTGGTAAAAGCGTTCAAAAACGATGGGCTTTAGCAGATAGTCTACCGAGTTAAGTTCAAAGCCTTCCAGCGCAAAATTGGCATGGGCCGTAGTAAAAATGACAAGGGGCGGTTTGCGCAACGACCGCAAGAATTCTGTTCCGGTAATGGTTGGCATTTGTATATCCAAAAAAACAAGATCTATAGGGCTTTCGTGAAGCGCGTTGTACGCCTCTGTGGCATTCTTGCATTTTTTTACAAGCGCCACTTCGGGTATGCGCTCTATATAGCTTTCTAGCAGGTTTCTCGCAATTGGTTCGTCGTCAACGATAAGGCTGTTGAGTTTGATCATAGCTGGATGGCTGTCTCTTATACACATCT
>NZ_JAELUC010000206.1 GCF_016429155.1 Pedobacter sp. ASV12
CCCCCCCCCCCCCCCCCCCCCCCCCCCCCCCCCCCCCCCCCCCCCCTTTTTAGATGTGTATAAGAGACAGGAACAAAGGTTTGCCATCACCCAAAGCTATGGGATGCACAGCGATCCGATAAACATCTACCAGCTTTAAATCTATGAATGTTTTGATTAATTGCGCACCGCCATACAGCCAAATATCTTTTCCGCCCTGGGCCTTGATTTCGGCCACTTTACCAGCAATATCTGTATGGACAATGGTAGCTTTTCCATCGTTAGAGGCCTTTTTTGAGAAGACAAACTTTTGCTTTGAATGCACATCTTGCCACAGTTTTTGTTCAGCCTTGCTGGCATCGGCCTCCGGATTAAAATTACCCCAGGCCTCGTAGCTCACCCTTCCATAAAAGATGGTATCTATGCCCAAAAGGAAGCCTTCAAAATCCATATCATCGTCCATGATACACCAGTCTATTTCCCCATTCGGCCCTTCAATAAATCCATCCAAAGTTACAGCTAAATCCAAAATTACCTTTTTCATCATCAATAGTTAAAAAATTACCTTATATCGTTTTTATCAAAAATAGCCGATATAAAAGTATTATTTACTTAATTTTATCAACGTTGACTAGGCCAAATGTCAATTGATTCAAATCAAAAAACAATGAAACGATTAACCCTTCTTTTTTCATTTTTGCTCTACCGCCTTTGTGGTTTGCAGAATGGCTTCTTTGAGCCGGATAAATTGTTGTTGCACGGTTTTACCGTCTTGCTGCTGCCCTATACGACGCTTGGCCTCAAAATCGATAAGGGTC
>NZ_JAELUC010000207.1 GCF_016429155.1 Pedobacter sp. ASV12
CCCCCCCCCCCCCCCCCCCCCCCCCCCCCCACCCCCCCCCCCCCCCCCCCCCCCCCCACCCATGTCGTGGTTCGTCGGCAGCGTCAGATGTGTATAAGAGACAGCTTTTATTATTATCCGGTCTTTTATAAAAATACCAAGGCTATCAATGAGAAAGATTTGGCAACCGAGAAAATCGCCAAAGCTATCGAAATCCCTATCAGCCAAACGGCACCTAGTTTTGCTACGCGCCACGTCGGTTATTTTTATGCAGCGGAAACAGGGGTATATTCGTTTGCCCTACGTTCTGACGATGGAAGTGTGCTTAAAATAGGTGGTAACGTGCTGATTGATAACGACGGCATGCATTCGTCTGTAGAGAAATCGGCTCAAATTGCACTTGAAAAAGGCTATCATCCTTTTGAGTTGTTTTTTGTTGAAGGTGGCGGAGGTTACACTTTGCAACTGCAGTGCAAAACACCAAAGGGCAAGCTCGAAGATGTAAACGAAGCGGTGTTTTTTCATTAGATGGACTTTAAGGCTGTAGGTGCTTTTTAGCCACAGATTAGCAGATTTCTGTTGTCGTGTAGCTGTGGCTGTTTTAAGGCTAATCTGTAAATCTGTGGCGGGACAGTTGGTTGATGGATTGTTGTGGGGCTTTTGAAGCTTGTGGCCACAGATTAACAGATTTCTGTTGTCGTGTAGCTGTTTTAAGGCTAATCTGTAAATCTGTGGCGGGACAGTTGGTTGATTAATGGTTATAGGATTGTTGAAGCTTTGTGGCTGTCTCTTATACACATCTGACGCTGCCGACGAACCACGACATGGGTGGGTGTGGGTGGGGGGGGGGGGGGGTGGGAGGG
>NZ_JAELUC010000208.1 GCF_016429155.1 Pedobacter sp. ASV12
AGCCGATATAGAGCAGTTTAATCTTTGAAGTTTTTTCGCGACTTGGCCGCGTCACTTCCATAAATGTACGATCTACACTGGCAGAGACAACTTCAATGTTAGCTAGCGGGAATATTTCCTTATAATATTTTAACCAAGTATCTGATTGTGCGCCAATGGTTATATTTTTATGGCTGATCTGTTTTGAGATTACACGTCGGTACTTTACTGATAGCGATTGATAAAACCGGGGGAAGTTTCCATCAACCATAATCAATACTGCTTTGCGATTGAGCAATAAAATAAGTTTAGCCCAAATCAACTTTTCGTAGAAAGAAAAGCCTGCACTTGAAAACAGCAATACACTTCCCTTGCTTTTTATGCTGCATACAGCCTTAATAAGCCTAACTAAATTACTTGCGGCCCTATATATGCCTAGTTTCCCTTTGGTTACTGGCTGTTTGAATAGAACATCGTTATATTTCTGAAATCCAATATTTAGCATATTGGTAATGCTGGCTACCCCACCAACAGGCGGAGGAAGCGGCGCAAAAATCAGTGCGTTTAAATTATCTTTTTTGGGGGTAGTCATTATTTCTTCCTAATTCTTTTAATCACATATTTTAAAAGCTGCGTAATGCCCGTAAATAAAAAAAGGAGGTTGCTTACTTTGGCATCAGGATATCTTATCTTTAAGAGCATCAGGCAACTTAGGTATTTTAAATTAGCTATTTGGATATGGTTTCTCGAGATAGACTGATTACTTACATAATATTTTACCAATGCTTCTTTAATTAGAACCACTTTATATCCGTTTGCAACTAAATTTAACCACAAATAAAAGTCTTCTACGC
>NZ_JAELUC010000209.1 GCF_016429155.1 Pedobacter sp. ASV12
CCACCCCCACCGACGTCGTGGTTCGTCGGCAGCGTCAGATGTGTATAAGAGACAGCGAATTGAAAGCCCAGGGCTGGAATGCTTTTAAGAAATAAAGCGCAATTTGTTATTTTTTAACAGGTATCAACCGAATCAATGAGCGTATTATTCAAAAAGCATAAAAACTTGATTCCCCTTATTATTTTAGGGTTATGCTGTATTTATACTTTCCTGAATTCTTATTTCAATAGCTATGAAGCAAGTGACGGTTCAGTTTATTTCTATTCGCTCAAACTGGAGCATTATTTGGCTTTAGCGTCACTTGTTATTGATTTTCTGGTCTATTTTCTTTGGAAAAGCTATTTCAGATATGTGGTCATTCTTACACTTGTGTTGGGTTTGTTCAATGTATTGATCTATTTGCCTATCAATATTAACATTGTTTTTATTGTCTCTTTTCAGGCTCTTTCTTTTATGATGGGCTTGTTCTATATTTTTTTGAACTATGGCTCTATCTACAAAAAAGGGACCTTGAAGGCTGAACAAATAGATATGGGCAAGATTGAAAAATTGAAACTTAAATATCTTGAAATGACCAATGAGGAATTAAAGGAGATTAATGAAGATAAGAGATTTACAGCCGAAGCTAAGATGGCAGTTGAGGAGGTAATTAAGGAGAGAAAGAAGGTTGAAAACGATAAGATTACAAATGATTTTTTAAGCTAAAAGCATTTAAAAATCTATATGGCCTTTATTATATTAAGATCTAAATCATTGAAAAAGCTAATCAACCTGGTTTGTTTACTGTTAACTGTAAGTCTGACCTCGGCACAGACTCCTTTTGTAC
>NZ_JAELUC010000020.1 GCF_016429155.1 Pedobacter sp. ASV12
CCCCCCCCCCCCCCCCCCCCCCCCCCCCCCCCCCCCCCCCCCCCCCCCCCCTTTTAGATGTGTATAAGAGACAGGTTGTAATCAGCATCGCTAATCTGGAAGGTTTTCACATTGGGCACCGTTTTATTTGCCTTTTTATAACTATTGGCATAATCAAAGAACAGGTTCTTGCTCACCAAGGAAATAGTAATCGGACTGTATTTGACCGGCGCCACAAAAACATCGGGATATACGCCGTTGCCATTATATACTGTACGGCCCGCTTTGGTATCGAAAGCTTTCATTACTGAGTCGGCAAATTTTTCGGCCATTCCATTCTGGTCTTTATGTGCATAATCCAAGGCTTGGATGCATCTGCCGGATGGTGTATAATACTTAGCTACCGTAACTTTGACCAAGCTGTTGTAAGGCAGGCTGAATGTTTGCTGCACCAGGCCTTTGCCAAAGCTGCGCTGGCCAACAACAATTGCCCGATCCAAGTCCTGCAAAGCGCCGGCTACGATTTCAGAGGCTGAAGCAGAACCATTATTGACCAGCACAATAAGCGGTAGATTTGGAGCGATAGGCTCGCTGACGGTTTTATAAGCGACTGTTTTTTCTGGATTTCTTCCCTTTTGGGTAACCACCAACACGTCTTTGCCTACAAAAAGGTTTACAATCTTAACAGCTTCCTGCAATATGCCCCCGCCATTGTTCCTTAAATCGAGGATCAGGCCTTTAGGCTTTTCCTTATTGATGTTTTCGAGGGCATCTTTTACCTCCTGCCCCGAATTTTCCAAAAACTTGTCTAGGCGGATATAGCCGATCTGTCCGTCGAGCATGCCCGAATAGGAAACATTGGGTTGTTTGATTTCTTCACGGGTTAAAGTTTTGTTGAGTACTGTACCTTCCCTGATAATCACCAGGCTTACTGCCGAGCCTTTGGGGCCGCGCATCAACTGGCTAACCTGGTTGCGGTCTTTGCCTTGAACCTCTACATTATTGATCCTGGTAATCTGGTCGCCCGGCCTGATGTCTTGTTTGTAGGCAGGATTGTTTTCGCTGATTTCGTTTACATACAGCTTGCCCTCAATGTTTAAGGTGCCGATACCGATGCCACCGTATTGCGTACTTACATATTTGAGCTTATAATCTTCGATCTCCGATTCGGGAATGTACTCGGTATAGGGATCCAATCCGCCCAGCATGGCATCGATGCCGTTGCGCATCAAATCAGCAGGATTAGTTTCTTCTACATAGTTGATGTTGATTTCCTTGTACAGCGAAGCAAAAATATCGAGGTTCTTAGAAACCAAGAACAAGTCTTCCCGGAAAGCCATCGTTAACGAGGCCAACAACACAACCAACAACAGAATATATACCCTAGTTTTCTTCATCTACCAATGTGAAATAAAGGTAAACTTACAAAAAAGCAGAGGAAATTAAAAACGATGCTATAACCGGTTGCCGTTGGGATCGGCCAAGGCTTTGCGGATTGTAAATTCGATATAGCTTTTGTCTCTGTTAACCAATTGCATGAGTTGCTGCACCAGTTGGTCTTCCTGTCCTGGCACAAACGCAAGATCGGCCTGCGCCAATTCGCGGTACTTCCTCAAAAATTTGATTTTAACTTTTTGCCAGGTTTCGGGAGTAAGGGTAAAGCTTGCCATTGGATAATACTTTGGAATGCAAAAGTATTAAATATTTATGAATACACGCAAGTAATTGTTAAGGCTGGCCCAGCAATGTTTGTTAATTAAAAATTAACAAAATCAACCCTGTTTAAAATGTCAAAAAACTGAACATCAATAGTTTAGATATTTTAGTAAATTTAAGCAGGTAACTAATCCCTCACTAAAATTTAATTATTATGAAAAAACTATTTCTCAGTTTGGCAGCAGTATTCGCATTTTTTGCATTGAGTTCTTTTAAAGGCCAATTTACCACGGGCTCTGTTTATCTCGAAATAAGCTCTTTTTCGGGGCACGGCGGTTCGGCAACCATCCAAAATACCGATACCAACGTTTATTATGACATTACCGCCGTAGATACACAAGGTTCTACAGATGTGCCTTATGGCAATTACATTGTGGTATCGGCAGGCACGCCTTGCAGTCCGCCTTTCATCCATCAGGTAACTACTTCTACTGGCTCGATGACTTTTGTAATCGATGCAGACACTCCGGGCTTTACCATTATGGCCAACTGCTATTGATCTTAAGCGCTTACAAAAAAAGCCACTCTATTGGAGTGGCTTTTTTTGTAAGGAACAACAGGGTTATTACCTATTAGGTGTATTATCTATAAAAGGCCTATTGGTTGCCGAACCCGTATAAGGCAGGGTTATATCCCCTCTTAAACTGAAAGAGTAGGTGTTCGACTTGATTACACTCACGGCTGTTCTGACTACAACATTGGTAGTAGGTGCACTTGGATAGCGCAAAATCAGGTCGTAAACACCCGTTGGAATCCTGAAAAACGCAGATGCGCTCTTATACGAAACACTCGGGGCTACAACGGTTTCTATGCCGGTTGTGGTATTCTTCATGATAAAAGTGAAGGCGTTGGCATTGTAGCAGGCATGTACAAAGCGTACATACGCCGCAGAGCTGTCGATAGCCGGCAAAGCATCTTCCACCACAAACACATCAGTGGTTTTAGTCGTGGTGTTATACAAGCCCGAAGTATACAGCGAATAGTTTTTGCCATCGGCCAAGGTAGAGCTGATCGAAGCAATCACCTGATCTGGATCTACCGTAGAAGTGCTTGGGCGTTTCGCCTTCAGGTCGTAGGTACCTGGCGTAATAATGGCATAGGCATTGGTAGCTGGATATACCGCTGCAAAGGCTACGCCTGTAGTAGCACTTTCTGTACCCGTAGTTGAAGAAGCCGCCGAAACCTTGGTATTATTGGCATAAAAGTTAACCACCGGACTATTTAAACCAAAATTGAAGAATTTGATCTGCGCGCCGCTTATAGGGCTCGAAATGTCCTGCACAGCATTCTTCTTACAAGAATAAATTATGGTGGATAGCAGAAGTACTGCTATTAATATATAGTTTCTTTTCATAATCTAATTATTGAGGAATTGTTACCCACATTTCTTTAGTTTGATAATCTGTAGCCAAGCCTCCAATCGCGTTTAGTCCGTTTCTGTTCCAAACGTATTCTGAATTGTATCTCGGACGCATCCTTTGTACCACTTTGGTGTTGTTTTCTGAGAACAAAACCAAAGGCACTGCAAAACCTGTAAACACTTGGTTACCGGTGGCCGGATCAATATCGGTATAATGATACCTCCTCAAATCCATCCATTGCTCAACATGGCCCCAAGCCCATTGTGCAATATACTTCTGGCACATGATCTGCGAAAGCGTAAGACTGCTTGGCAGTGCCGGAACAATTGCAGTTGACGAAAGATAGGCTGTTTTTTCGGCTGCGCTGATTTGTGTTGGCGTTTGCCCATCGTCGGTATTACGTGCATTTACAAAATCGATATGCGCCGAAATGCCATTTTTATAGGCATTCAAGGCCGTAGTCTTATCTCCTTTTTTGTAGGCGGCTTCTGCTTTAACAAACTGTAGCTGCGCATAAGTCATGATCGGGAACTTGTTTTTACGCGCAAACAAATATCTTGCCGGCGTGGTGGTAGTGGCGTTGGCCAAAGCCTGTGTAGTATACCCCCAAAGGTTGAGCGGTTGTTGCGAGGCTGTTAAGGCTCCTGTACCGAAAGTTGGCTCCAGGCCTCTGTAAACGCCATCGGGTGCTGGTGCCAGCATCCTGCTCATGCGAGGATCAACCACGCCACCATACTGGGTACCATCCATCAGGGCTACAATAAACTTGGTTTGCCTTAAGCTACCAATATTATTTCGGGTTGCCGAAAGAAAGTTGGCATCGTCATTTGCACTACCGGCATACGGGATCAAGGCATCATCTGCATTGCTTACAAACGAAGCATCAACAGCGGCAATGACATCATCGGGTTTATACAAAGCCGATTTGTTAGAAAGCTGGTTCAAGGTCATGGCTTTTAAACCATTCGCGAACTTAATCCATTGCGCTCTTTTGCCTTTGTATACAAAGTCTGTTTTGCCCAGGTAGCCTTCGTTTACGCCACCATCGGTTCTGTTCAGGTTAACAATAGCCGCATTGATCAGCCTGAGTGTTTCTTGGTAGGCAAAATCCTGTGTATCATAATCGAACGAAGTTCTGCTGGCATCAATGGCTTCCTTAATAATAATTTCACCATTGCAGTTGGTGGCTGTTAGCCAGCCCCAGGCCTTTAAGATCTGAGCTACGCCCAACAAATCCCAACGTTGTTCTTTTTCGGCCTTGTTGGTCATATCAACCAAGTTTTGGCCAAAATCGTAGTACGTTGTTTTCCAGATCTGTCCGCCTTGGTCTGGCGAACTACCGCCTTGGTTATGCCCCATTTTCTCCCAAAGGTCGCCCGATGAAACAGAAGCAAAGTTTTGGGTATAACGGCCTATATAGATACCGTCGTATTGAGGTGCAGTAGCCATCCAATGCAACATTGGCGACAAATAAAGGTTGGCTTCTACCACCTGTGGCGCATTTGGATTGGTATTGACATCCAAAAACTTCTTACATCCGCTAAGAACAATAAGACCAGCCACTGTAAATGTTATGAATAATTTTTTCATGTTTTAATGCTCTCCTAATTATAAACCAATTTTAACACCGAAGTTGATACCGATAGGAATAGGGAAGTTACCATAATCGATACCTGAAGCTCCAGATCCACCTACCGCTGCAGTGTTACCATTTACTACCGGATCTAAACCAGAGTAGTTGGTAATCAGGAACAAGTCTGTACCGGTAACAAAAACGCTTGCGTTTTTAACAAACTTCTGCTTGCTCAACAAAGTTTGTGGCAGCCTGTATTGCAAGGTTACGTCTTTTAAACGAACCCAGTTGATGTTTTTCTCAATGAACAGCTCTTCACTCATACCGCTATAATAACTGTTTTGATAGAAAGGTGTTACCACAATGTTGTTTTTGGTTGGATTGGCCGTATTTTCTTTTCCATCCTGCAATACACCATTTACGATCCTAGGATTCAATCGGTCTAGGGTCATCATGCTCAAGCCTTTTTGGGTCAAGTAATGTTGTGTGGCATTTAGCACATCGCCACCTTTTCTCATGTCTAACAAGAAAGACAAAGAGAAGTTTTTGTAGGTAAAGGTATTGGTTATACCGATAGAAAAATCTGGCTGTCTGTCGTATCCTTTTCCAGGGCCCTGAATAAAGATAGAAGACCTTACCGGCAAACCGGTTGCAGGGTTAATCAAAATATCGCCATTGTTGTTTCTCAAGTAGAAATAACCGGTTAGCGAACGGGTAGAATAGCCTGGCGAGTTACCATTTCTCACGTTGCCATACACCCAAGTATCAGATACGTAAGACTCGGGCAGTGAGTTTGGCAGGGCCAATACCGTACCTTTTGCACTTTCGAAGTTGGTCAATACGTTCCAGCTGAAATCCTTGGTCTTGATTGGCGTACCTCTTACGGTAACCTCGATACCTTCGTTACGGGTTTTGGCACCGTTAAGGTTAAATAACACATAACCTGTTGCATAACTGCCCCTGATATCGTTTACAATCTGGTCTGAAGTTTCTTTGCGGTAAACCGTAAAGTCTAAGCCCAAACGATCGTTAAAAAAGGCCAATTCGGTACCCAGCTCGTAAGAACTTGCAAACTCTGGCTTCAAATCCAAGTTAGGGCCCGTAAAGCCATAACCAAAACCGCCGCCCACCGTAGTTTTGCTCTCTAGCGAAGGCACGTAAGAATAAGGCCTGGCATCTTTACCTACATTGGCAAAGGCGGCCCTGATTTTACCAGAAGTAAAAATCTTGCTTAAGCCATCTTTAAATGCCGGCACATCAGTAAACACAAAACTTGCCGATACCGAAGGATAGAAGAATGAGTTAGCCCCGATCGGAATGGTAGAAGTCCAGTCGTTCCTGCCAGTTGCGGTTAAATAAAGGTAGTTTTTATAATTTAAGGTCGCTCTTCCGAACAAACTGAACAATCTTCGTTGCGTGATTGTCGATTTTGCGTTCCTTAAGGTTGGCGTAGTATTGTTGATAGACACGAAATTCGGATCTAAAAAGCCTTCGCCATATTGCGAATCGATAGAAGATTTCAAATCTTGAATAGCATTACCCAAAGTAGCGTCGATAGACAAATCGCTGGTGATTTTTTGCGAAGTCAGGTTCAACAAGTTTTGGATGTTCACGTTTCGCGTATTATCGTTCGCGATATCCAAAATACCCTGGCGGCTAAAGCCCCTAGAGCTCTCTGGATGGCTTAACAAAAGGTTTCTGTTGTTGTACACATCAAAACCGATGTTAGATTTTAAGTTCAGCCATTTTACCGGCGTAACGGTAAACCCGAAGTTAGAAGTGATCCTGTTCTGGATCGAGTTGATTTTATTCTTATTGATATTAAAATAAGGGTTTTCTATTTCGGAGGTCAAATCTGTTGCTGTAGTAAACCTTCTTCTGGTACCTGCTGGCGTAAGGTAATCTTTGGCATTGTCTTCTTGCGGCCAAAGCAACAAACCAATTAGCGGACCGCCCGAGCCTTTAAAAGGCTGGTTATTCACTGCATAAGTATAGTTCATAGAAAGGTCTACTTTTAACCAATCGTTTATTTTGCCATTGGTTGAACCATTTAAGGTAAAACGCTCATAGTCTGAATTTGGCACTACACCGTTTTGGTCGGTGTAAGAACTCGAGATACGATAGGTTACATCTTGGCTGCCCCCATCAAAAGACAAGTTGTGCTTTTGGGTAAGCGCAGTTTGGAAAAAGCCGTCGATATTGTTGTACAGCACTGTTCCAGGCGCATAGGCCGGACCAAAGTACTGTAGGGTACCTGCACTGGCTACGCCACCAGTGCCCAGACCATAAACGCCTTGGATTTCTGGTTGGCTGCTGGTTTTTTCGATACGGAAACTGTTGCTATAGTTAATTGAACCTTTGCCTGCCTTACCTCTTTTGGTCGTAATAACGATGGCCCCGTTGGCGGCATCGATACCATAAAGCGCGGCGGCCTCAGGGCCTTTCAATACCACTAAGCTCTCAATGTCTTCAGGGTTGATATCGGCAGCACGGTTGGTAAAATCGACACCTCTATTAGAAAATGCCGTGTTCGAGCTGTTATCCGAATAGAAAGCCGAAGTATTCAGCGTTTTGTTGTCGATTGGCAAACCATCTACCACAAATAGCGGCTGGTTGCTGCCACTGATCGAGCTCACACCCCTGATGGTAATCGAGGTTGATGCGCCGGGTACGCCCGAAGAGCTGGTTACCTCTACCCCGGCAATCCTGCCTTGCAGGGCATTGATAAAGTTCTCTCTTTGGGTATTGGCCAAATCCTGGCCTTTTACCTCCTGTTGTGCGGTACCTAGAGATTTTCTAGACACCTTTTGTCCCAAAGCTGTTACCACAACTTCGTTAAGTGATTTAGAATCTGGAACTAAAGCTACGTTGATTACAGTGCTTGAGCCCACTGTTTTTTCTTGGGTTGTTAAGCCCAAATAGATGAATTGAAGTACATCTCCTTGTTTGGTTTTGATCGAGTACATCCCCGCCGGACTAGTCTGCACGGCTGTTTCTGTTCCTTTGATCTTTACCGTAGCACCCGGAATAGGCAGGTTATCCTCTGTAGAGGTTACCTTTCCCGTAACCGTTATTTGCTGAGCCATTACTTGAATAGCCAACAAAAACGTGCCCAAAAACAGCATGAGTAGTTTTTTTTTCATAAACGCCAATTTGGTTAATAATTTAAGTTTTGTTGTTGTTTTTTATCTTGCCGAAAACACGCAGTAACACGCAAAATAACAATTGTCAAGTAAATATGATAAATGTTTTTCAGTAAAAAAAGAAAACAAGTAACTATTTTGATAAGGTTCTGCAAACTATTATTGCACAAACCAGCAAAAACCCGCAGGATATTTTTATTTTCATATATTTATATCTTTACTAGTCCAAACAGCAAAAACCTATGTTAAAAAAAGAGAGACACGATTTCATCATGCGCCAGATCAACCTGCATAACAGGGTGCTCACGTCAGACTTGGTACAACTGCTCAATGTTTCTGAAGACACCATCAGGAGAGACCTACAGGAAATGTCAGACGACAACCTGCTGTATAAGGTGCATGGCGGCGCGCTTTCCAAATCGTACCACTCTTCTTTTGACGACAGTACCGTTTACGCCAAAGAAGCCAAAATAGCCATCGCCAAGAAAACAATTTCGCTTATTAAAGATGGCATGGTGGTGCTTACTGGTGGCGGAACTACCATTATAGAGCTGGTTAAGCAGTTGCCGGAGAGCCTTCAGGCCACTTTTTTTACCATTAGTCCGCTGGTAGCTGTAGAACTGGCCAAATATGCCCGCATCGAAGTCATCCTGATTGGCGGGCTCTTTTCCAAAAATTCGCAAATTACCTATGGCGGACACGTCATCAATCAGCTTTCCGAGATTAACGCCGACCTGTGCCTGATGGGAACCAGTGCGCTACATCCACTAGATGGCCTTACCGATACCGATTGGGAAATCAACCAGTTGAAAAAAACAATGCTCAGCTGTTCCAGGAAATCGGCCGTACTGTGCATTTCCGAAAAACTGAATATTTCTTTAAGGCTAAAGGTGGCTTCTTTAGAAAATATAGACTATTTGGTTACCGAACTCGAAGCGAAAGATGCACAATTGGCCAATTATACGGCCAAATCGCTACAGATTCTATAACCTTTAGGCGGGCAGGCAGATTTTGCCCATGCACACCGAGGGTACGCCTTCGCGAGGCCCGAAATTGATCGGTTCTCCTGCCAGGGTTTCGTTGGCCAGCAAGGCAAACAACACGGCTTCCTTGGCATCTGGATGAATGCCCAACTCATCGGTGGTGCCAAAACGCACTTCTGGCAAAGCTTCTTTTAAGAGCTGCACCAATAAAGGATTGTGCAGCCCTCCCCCGCTCATGATGATACGTAGACCTTGCACCGAACCTGTTGTTTTTTTTACCGCCTGTACAATTCCTTGGGCCGAAAAATGGCAAAGCGTAGCCAATACGTCTTCGTGGGACAAACCTGAAGTATTGCTTTGCGCCTGGGCCTTTAATAGGTAAGCCATGCTGAACAACTCTGGGCCTGTGGTTTTGGGGAAATCGGCATCGAAAAACTTATTGTCGAGCAAAGCTTCCAGAAGTTTTTTATCTGCTTTGCCACTTTTGGCAATGGCCGCATCCTGATCGTAATACAAGCCCGGATAATGCCGCTGTATGTATTGGTCCATCAGCGTATTGCCTGGGCCAACATCGGTAGAAAACACTTTGCCGGCATCCTTATCGCCTGGCAGATAGGTAAAATTGGCAATGCCGCCAATGTTCAGCATGAGCCTGTCTTCGCCTGTTGCCGAAAAAATCAAGTAGTCGCCATATACAGCCAAGGGCGCACCTTCGCCACCGGCAGCCAAGTGTTTTTGCCTAAAATCGGCAAGGGTAATGATGCCTGTTTTAACGGCAATATGATCGCCATCCCCTATTTGCAAAGTGGCATTCGGATAGCCCGCTTGCCCATGCAGCGATTGGGGCGCATGAAAAATAGTCTGCCCATGACTGGCAATGGCATCTACCGCTTCGGGTTTTACTCCCCATTGGCTTAAAGCTTCCAAAACCATTTCGGCATGCCTGAGGCCCACCAGCTCATTAAGCAGGCATACCTTTTCCAAATCGGCATCTTTTCTGGAAAAAACGCTTTTGATGTCGGCCTTAAACGCATCGGTATAAGGCAAAGTGATAAAATGAAGCACCTCGACTGCTGCTTGCCGGCCGCTGCCACTGCACAGGCAAAGCGCAATGTCGAGGCCATCGAGCGAAGTACCCGACATGAGGCCAATGATTTTGCGTTCTTGTTGCTGGGCAATCTGATAAAGGCGGGCAAGCTGTGGATTCATGGCATTAAATTTCGATAAAGGTAAATAGCGCAAACGTATTCGCAGTAAATTTTGTCACGCTTTTTAAAAATACTCTATATATTTACTGCTCCGTTCACTAAACAACACAGATTAATGGCAAGATTAAATCTTTTAGAAGAAACGAGGTTCGAAAAACTACCTGTTACCGTATTCAAAACCCCGAAAGAAGCATCCTTAAACGTAGCCAATCGCATTGCGAACATCATTAAGGAAAAACAAAAAAACAACTTACCGGCCGTTCTGGGCCTGGCTACCGGCGCTACGCCAATTGGCGTTTATGCCGAACTGGTGCGCCTGCATAAAGAAGAAGGTTTGAGCTTTAAAAATGTAATTACCTTCAATTTGGACGAGTATTACCCGATGCAACCCAATGCCGCGCAGAGCTATGTAACCTTTATGAACGAAAACCTGTTCGATCATATCGATATCGAAAAGAAAAACGTACATATTCCGGATGGCACCCTGAAACTGGAAGAAATTCCGGCGTTCTGTTTAGATTACGAACGAAAAATCGGAGAATTGGGCGGTTTGGATATCCAGATTTTAGGTATTGGACGTACGGGCCACATCGGTTTTAATGAGCCGGGATCGGCGCCAAACTCTGGAACACGCCTGGTTACCTTAGACGATTTGACCCGCAGAGATGCAGCCAGAGACTTTGGCGGCAAATCTTTTGTACCAACCAAAGCCATTACCATGGGTATCGGCACCATTTTTAAGGCTCGTGAGATTGTACTCATGGCCTGGAACAAGAAAAAAGCACCCATCATTAAAAAAGCCGTAGAGGGCGAAATGTCGAGTGATGTACCGGCTACCTACCTGCAGCTTTCTGATAACGTAGAGTTTATTTTAGACGAAGATGCCGCCTGCCTATTGACGCGTTTTGACACGCCTTGGCTGGTAAAAGACTGTGTATGGACAGAAGAACTAACCAGAAAAGCAGTGATTTGGCTGGCCAATACCTTGGGCAAACCGGTACTTAAACTCACCGAAGACGACTTCAACAACAACGGCATGGCCCAGCTGGCCCTAGAAAAAGGTCCGGTTTATAACATCAACATCCATATTTTCAACAAGCTGCAACATACCATTACCGGATGGCCGGGAGGAAAACCTAACGCCGACGATAGCCAAAGGCCAGAAAGGGCCGAGCCTGCCAAAAAGAGGGTGGTTATTTTCTCGCCGCATCCTGACGATGACGTGATTTCGATGGGCGGTACGTTTATCCGCTTGGTTGATCAGCACCACGATGTGCACGTAGCCTACCAAACTTCGGGCAATACAGCCGTTTGGGACGACGATGTGCTGCGCTTTATGGAGTTCAACATCGATTTTGCCGAAAGAATGGGTATCGATCAGCCGGCAATGAAAGAGGTTTACGACAAAATGCGCAAGTTTATTGAGCAAAAACAACCCAACCAGATCGATACGCCAGAAATACAAAGCGTAAAAGGCCTGATCAGAAAAGGCGAAGCCATTGCAGGCGCCCGTTATTGCGGCTTGGAAGACGACCATATCCATTTCATGGCCTTGCCTTTTTACGAAAGCGGCAAAAACCAAAAGAACCCGGTTACCGAAGCCGATGTGATTTTGACCATGGAGCTGTTGCAGAAAATAAAGCCTCACCAGGTTTTTGCAGCCGGTGATTTTGAAGACCCGCACGGTACGCATATTGTTTGCTTCAACATTATACTCGAAGCTTTAAGGCGTTTGCAAAAAACCGAGGCATGGGTAAAAGACTGCTGGTTGTGGATGTACCGTGGTGCTTGGCTTGAATTTGAAACCTACGAAATTGAAATGGCCGTACCATTGAGCCCGCAAGAAGTGGAGCGCAAGAAATTTGCCATCTTTAAGCACCAGTCGCAAAAAGACAGGGCCGTGTTTCCGGGCGACGATGCCAGGGAGTTTTGGCAAAGGGCCGAAGACAGAAACAGGGAAACCGCCAAAGCTTATGATAGTTTAGGCCTTGCCGATTACGAAGCCATGGAAGCTTTTGTAAGGTATAAGTTCTAGAAACCATACTTGCGAAGTTTTAAAAACTTCGCAAGCCTAACATCCGAAGAGTTATTTGCTACCGGCATCTAAAACTTCGGATGTTTTTTTTTGGAATTTATCTATATTAGTTCTCAATCTCCTTATTTATAAATTTCAAAAAATGGAAACCAAACCCCAGCGGCTATTGTCGCTCGATTTTTTTCGTGGCCTTACCGTAGCCACCATGATTTTAGTGAACAATCCCGGCGACTGGGGGCATATTTATGCGCCGCTAGAGCATGCCGAATGGAACGGCTGTACGCCAACCGACCTGGTATTTCCTTTTTTTCTTTTTATTGTAGGGGTTTCTATCGCCTATGCCATGGGCAGCAAGAAAACCGATCCGAAAAGCCACGGGCAACTCCTCAAAAAGGCCTTCAGGCGGATGCTCACTCTTTTTGCACTGGGCTTTATCCTGGCTATTTTCCCCAGGAATTTCCAAGATTTTAACCTCGTCGAATCGTTAAAGCATGTGCGCATACCAGGCGTATTGCAACGCATTTCGGTTGTTTTCTTTATTTCGACCCTGATTTTCCTCAAGCAATCGGAAAAAAGCATTTTCAGGACCATTATTTTGATCCTCGTTGCCTATTGGGCGTTGATGATGTTTGTACCAGTTCCTGATTTTGGACCTGCCAATCTGGAAAAAGAAACCAACTTGGGCGCTTGGTTAGACCGCACGCTGTTAACCGAAGCTCATTTGTGGAAATCGGCTAAGACCTGGGATCCAGAAGGCATTTTGAGTACTTTGCCAGCCGTTGGCACCTGTTTGTTTGGAGTATTGGTTGGTGTTTACCTGAAACGCAGAGATGTTGAAGCGGCAACTAAAGTGGCTTGGTTATTCGCTACCGGCTTATTGTGCGTAATGGCCGGGTTGCTTTGGGACCTTGAGTTCCCGATCAACAAATCGCTCTGGACAAGCTCATATGTATTGTATACCGGCGGATTGGCCACCATTGGCCTGGCGCTATCCTACTGGATTATAGACATTAACCAATACAACCGCTTTACCAAGCCTTTTGTGGTTTATGGGGTAAATGCCATAACGGTGTTTTTCTTAACCGGATTAACGCCGCGCTTGTTCAACATGATCAAAATCGATATGGCCGACGGCTCCAAACTGGGCGCATTGAGCTGGTTTTATCAAAAATTCTTTCCTCCCTATTTTTCGCCAATCAATGCTTCCTTGGCTTATGCAATTGTTTTCATCCTATTCTGGTACGTTATCCTTTGGATCATGTACAAGAAGAATATTATCATTAAGGTGTAACTATTAAGACCCAAACGCTACTAATGTAATGAACGCGTTACTTGACTAAATTTATAAAACAAGCCATGAAAAACCACCATCAAATTCTGACATGGGGGCTGGTAGCCTTGCTATTTGCCCAGCCAGCAATTGCCCAGCAAAAAGCACCGGCCAAAAAACCAGCGGCTAAAACCGTACAAAAGGCCTCAACAGGCGCCTTGATCCCCAACGACCCCAATGTAAAAATTGGCAAGTTGCCTAACGGATTAACCTATTACATCCGTAAAAATACCGAACCTAAAAAAAGAGCCGAACTTTACCTGGCCAACAAAATAGGTTCGCTCATGGAAAACGACGACCAACAGGGTTTGGCGCATTTTACCGAACACATGGCCTTTAACGGCACCAAGGATTTTCCAAAAAACGAAATCATCAATTACCTGCAAAAGGCGGGCGTTCGTTTTGGTGCCGATTTGAATGCTTATACTGGCTTTAACCAAACCGTTTACCAATTACCAATTCCAACAGACAGCATCGAGGTTTTCAAAACCGGCTTCAAAATCTTGGCCAACTGGGCCGGAAAAGTAAGCATGAACGGTGCCGACATCGACAGCGAAAGGGGCGTTATTATTGAAGAAGATCGCCAACGTGGCAAAAATGCCCAACAAAGGATCAGCAACCAGCTGTTGCCTTTTCTGTTGGCCAACTCGCGCTATGAAAAACGCATCCCGATTGGCAAGGTTGATATTTTGAACAACTTTACCCACGATAAAATCCGTTCTTTCTACGCCGATTGGTATAGGCCAAACCTTCAAGCCGTTATTGCTGTAGGCGATTTCGATGTAAACGAGGTAGAAAACCTGATCAAAGCCAATTTTTCTGACCTCAGCAATCCTAAAAATGCCAAACCAAGGCTCAACTACGATTTGCCAGACAATGTACAGCCCTTGGTCAAAATCGTTACCGACAAAGAGCAGCCTTACAACGTAGCCCAGGTTATTTATAAACACCACGAAGGCCCTACAAAAACGACCGCAGATTTCAAAAACGACCTGATCCAAAGCATGATCAATAACATGCTGGGGGCCCGTTTGCAGGAAATTACCCAAAAAGGCAATGCACCTTTCTTGTTTGCGCAAAGCAACTACGCTCCTTACCAAGGAGGCCTGGTTTGGGGCATCAGCGCACTTCAAACCATCGCAGTAGCTAAAACCGCTGGCGGATTGGCAGATGCCCTGAGCGCCGCCCTGGCAGAGAACGAACGCATGGCCAAATTCGGCTTCACCAACAGCGAGTTCGAAACCGTAAAGAAAAAAGTAGAAGCAGGCATAGAAAAGCAGTACAAGGAAAAAGACAAAACCAAATCGGCGGTTTATGTAAACCAATACCTGGAAAATTTCCTGGTTGGCGCCAGCATGCCATCGGCCGATTATAATTATAATGAAACCAAAAAAATACTTCAAAGCCTAACCTTGGCAGAAGTTAATGCCATGGCCAAAAGCCTGGTTACCCAAACCAATCAGGTAATCGTGGTACAGGCTCCAGAAAAAGAGGCCAAAGACCTCCCAACCGAGGCTCAATTGCTCGCTGTGCTTAAAAATGCGGGCAACAACGTAAAACCTTATGTAGACAATGCGGTAAACAAACCGCTTTTGGCCACTAAGCCAGCTGCAGGCAAAATTGTAAGCGAAAGCAAAAACGACAAAGTGGGCGTTACCAGCCTAACCCTAAGCAACGGCGTAAAAGTGGTGCTTAAACCTACCGATTTTAAAAACGACCAGGTTATTTTCTACTCCTTTGCCAAAGGTGGCTCGTCGCTGGCCAGCAATAACGATTATCAGTCGGCCGAAAACGCCAACCTTATTGCACAAAGCGGCGTAGGCGAGTTTAACCCTACCCAGCTCACCAAATACCTGGCTGGCAAGGCGGTATCGGCCAGTGCCTACATCAATTCAGAATATCAAGGATTTTCGGGTAGCAGCACACCTAAGGACCTCGAAACCGCATTCCAGCTGATTTATGCCTATGCCACCAATCCGCGCAAAGACGTTGAAATATTCAATAAGAACATCAGCGATTTTAAGGTAATTACAGCCAACAAAAACAGTAGCCCAACCAGCGTATACGCAGATACCGTACAAGCGGTAATGTCCAATTACAACAAGAGGGGCATGCCAACTACGCTGCAAGACATCGACAACATCTCGCTTGACAAGGCCTTTGCCTTTTACAAAGACCGTTTTGCCGATGCAAGCGGACAAACCTTTGTTTTTGTCGGGAATTTTGACGTTGAAAAAATAAAGCCCTTTCTTACGACTTATTTGGCCAGCCTGCCAGCATTGAACAGGAACGAAAATTTTGTAGACCTTGGCCTTAATCCGCCAAAAGGCAAAGTAAGCAAAACCGTATACAAAGGCCTGGAAGACAAAGCCACCGTACAATTGTATTTCCATGGCGATTACGATTATAATGCTGATAACAACACACAGTTAGAAGCCTTAAAAAGTGCCTTGGAAATCAAAATCCTAGAGCGTTTGCGCGAAAAGGAAAGCGGTGTTTACAGTCCGGGCGTACAGCTCAGCGTAGAAAAATACCCTTCAGCGCATTATTATTTCACCATCTCTTTCAACTGTGCCAAGGCTAATGTAGACAAGCTGATCAATGCTGCACTAGACGAGGTGAACTCGTTCAGGCAAAATGGCGCTACCGAAGAGGATATCAAAAAATTCAAATCGGAAGAACTAAGGCAAGAAGAATTGAGCCTCAGGGAAAACGGTTTCTGGCTAAGCTACCTGGCTAACCGCCTCAAATATGGCGAAAGCCTTGAGCAGGTATTGAGCGACAAAGACCGCGTAAACAGCGTAACCGTAGCCAGCACCAAAACTTCGGCGCAAAAATACCTCAGTGGCGATAATTATATCCGCCTGGTATTGGTTCCAGAGAAATAATCGTAAAATTACAAGGGGTGTATAGTTTCAGGCCATACACCCCTTTTCTTTTTGGCCATGAACAGCACACTACATATTTTAAACGGCGATGCTACCCGGCACATTTTTGAGCAAACAGCCTTAAAAGGCGACGTTTTGGTCTGGCGCGAAATTTTATCCGAAGGACCTGTTTCAACAACCGATCTCTGGCCAACCCGGGCCAAATGGATCAGTGAAACTTATGGCGAAACAACCACTGCCTACCAACAAAAAGTACTTGCCGAAATAGAGAAGTTAAACCATCTTGGCCAGTACAACGAACTTGTGCTTTGGTTCGAGTACGATTTGCTTTGCCAAATCAACCTGAGCTGTATTTTAAACATCCTCCATCAATCGGCCAAACAATTGCCCGGCATCTACCTGATCTGTCCAGACCATTTCGACGGCATGCCTAATTTTAAGGGCCTGGGCGAGCTTAACCCGCAACAGCTGGCTAGTTTATGGGCCAGCCGGATCAAATTGCACCAAAGCGACCTGGCCCTTGCCAGCGAGGCTTGGCAATTCTATGTAGAAAATAACCCTGAACAACTCGAAGCCTTCCTTAATCGTGATTTTGGCCAATTGCTTTTGCTCAGAAAAGCACTGCAGGCACACTTGCTACGTTTTCCACAAACACCCGATGGTCTCAACCACATCGAAAAAACACTGCTCGAAATCATTGATTCGGGTACATACAGCAAACCCGCAATCTATCAGGCCTTTGGAGAAAGGGAACCCATTTATGGGCTCACCGATTTACAGTTAGGCCACATCTTAAACCAATTGCAAAGCAAAGGCAAGATGACGGCAACCCTAACATCTTAATTACTTGGCTTGTATGCCAACCGGTCCGCTTGGCTCGCTTTCGTTCTTTAAGCGATCCAGTGCCGTGACCAAATAATTGTAGCGTTTACCCTTTTCCACATTGGTATCCAGGTAAAAAGTAAAATCTTCAAAACTAATATGCACGATGTTTTTGGCATCCAAAATGGAGATTTTCTCGCCTTCTTCAAAGCGGTACACCACGTAGCCCGACGCCGTTTCGCCATCTTTGGCCTTTAAAGGCTTCGTCCATTTCAAGTTTACGCCCTCCGCTTCGGCTTCGGCAGTCAGGTTTTGTGGCTGGTTAGGCATCACATCGTCTAGCCAAGGCATTTGTGGTGGCAGGGCCGGATATTTGTACAAATCGTTGCGCAATGAATCGGCAACCGCCCGAGCTACAGTAGAAAGCGATTTGGAACTGAAAAATACGCTGCCCTGCACGCGGTTGTTGGCCCTGATGTATCTGATCTGGTTAGGAATTTCGCTGAGCTTGCCCCAGGCAGCTTCCTGCCTCGAAGGCATGCCGTGCACCAGATAGGCCGCCTGCCCAATGTAGAGGTGCCTGCCATAAGTATTATTGCTCCACCAATCGAGCAGCACGCCAAAAGGTGCCGCCTGACGGCTAAACGTAAAGTAAATCTGCGGATTGATATAATCTACCCAGCCCTCTTTAATCCATTTCCTCGAATCGGCATAAAGCTCTCCGTAATTGGAAAGGCCATTGGTTTTAGAGCCTAACGTATCTTCTCGGTAGTTGCGCCAAATGCCAAAGGGGCTTACGCCAAACTTTACGTATTTTTTATAATGATGCACGCTGTCGTTCACCATTTTAATCAGCAGGTCTACATTGTTTCTGCGCCAATCGTCTATATTGGTAAATCCGTTCGGGTATTTGGCAAAAGTTGCACTGTCTTTAATGGTTTGTCCGGCAATGCGGTAGGGATAAAAATAATCGTCGAAATGTACGCCATCAATATCGTACTCTTTCACTACGTCTAAAATTACCTGCGTAATATAGTCCCGCACTTCGGGCAATCCCGGGTCGAACAGCTTCTGGCCGCCGTAGGTATAGAACAGCTCGGGCCGTTTTCGGGTAATGTGTTCTGGACTGGTTACTGCATTGGCACTCATGGTGGCACGATAGGGATTAAACCAGGCGTGCAGTTCCATGCCCCTTAAATGAGCCTCTTTAATGGCAAATGCTAAGGGGTCATAGTCTTGCGTAGGCGCCAATCCCTGCTTGCCCATCAGCCAGTGGCTCCACAACTCGCGCGATTTTGCATAAAGTGCATCTGCCGTAGGCCTGATCTGCAACATTATCGCATTAATTCCGTTCTTTTTATGTTGCTCCAGAATACCTATCAGCTCTTGCTTTTGCTGATCAACGGAAAGGCCTGGCTTTGAGGGCCAGTCGATATTGGTTACGGTAGCTACCCACACACCTCTAAACTCTCGTTTTGGAGTAATTTTTGTGGTAGTTTGCGCTGTTAGGGAAAATGAGGTTACTAATGAAAGTAAAAGTGCAATAAAAGGGCTTTTATTCATTATTTGGTTTGGTAATAGCAAATATGTTCGGTTTAAATTTTGTAGTCGTAAAGGTACACCTTGGTGTTAAACTTTATAAGTAAACGGTTTTTTCTAAAAAATCTGATACAAAAACATTGCAAATTTAAGCTTTTCATTTTTTTATACTATGTTAGCCTCCCCGTAAAATGAAAATTAAATTAAAGTTTATTGCCTTCGCTTTGATGTCAGTAAAAATTAATGACTATGCAGAATCAGGATCCCGTAAATAAAGTTGATAGGAATAAGGTCTATTTTTTGGTTGTTGTTATCGCCGCGCTCTTGGGCATCAACGCCTATCTCTATTTCAAAGACAAACAGCAAAGCAGCCGTTTTGTTACCGTAAACACCGAAAAAGACCGGCTTAAACTCGAGGTTGAAAAAATAGAAGTAGAATTAGACCGCGTAAATGCCATTAATGTAAGCCTGAGCGAAAAACTGCAGCACGAACAGAAGCTGGCCCGCGAAAAAATAGCCGAACTTAAGCTGGCCTTGCAAAAGGGCGAACTCACCCAGGGCGACCTTGACAAGGCGCAGGCACAGGTAAAAGAGTTGAGGGAATTTGTAAAGAACTATAACGACCAGATCATCAGGCTCGAAAAAGAGAACTCTTACCTTAAATCAGAGCGCGACAGCCTGAAGAACACCGCCAACGCCATTAACCAAAAAGCACAAAGCCTAGAGCGCGAAAACGAAAACCTGAGCGCAAAAGTAAAGGTGGGGGCCGCCTTAAAGGCGGCCAAAATAAACATTACCGCATTTAAGGTCAAAAGCAGCGGCCGCCTGGTAGAGGTAACCCGAGCCAGCACAGCCCAAAAGCTGGTGATCGACTTTTCTATTGCGCCCAATACCCTGGCCGAAAAAAACTACCATAAAATCTATCTTCGTGTATTTGATCCGGCAGGCAACCTCATTGCCAATGGCAACAACCTGTTTGAAGCCGACGGACAACAGATGCAGTATAGCAGCGCCATCGAGATTTCGTACAACGATGACGATACGGCTTATAAAATCGACTGGACCAATCCAAAAGAGTTTATGAAAGGCGCCTATGCCGTTATTCTTTATGCCGATGGCTTTGTGATGGGCAAAGACCAGATCGTACTCAAATAGCTAAACCAAAGGGAAGCTGAAGTAGAACGTAGTTCCGTTATTTACTTCCGACCGAAACTCTATTGTTCCTCCCGCATTCTCTGTGGCCTGTTTAACAAAGGCTAAGCCCAGACCTGTACCCGACGATTTGGTGGTAAAGTTTGGCACGAAGATTTTATGCTGCAGGCTCGGATCTATGCCTTTGCCATTGTCTTCAACTTCGATGTAAACCTTTTTTTCGTCGTTGATGAGGTGTATTTTGATGGCACATCTTTCGCGGCCTTCCGAGGCTTCTATCGCATTTTTAAGCAGGTTATTGAAGGTACGCAGCAACTGGTCCTTATCTCCTAAAACCACGATGTTTTTATTGGTACGGTTAATTACCGCAATCTCTATATTATCGGCCGTATTGAATACCGCAATAGCCTGTTCGATAACCGGCAACAGCTCCAGGTTTTCGAGCTTGGTATCGGGCATTTTGGCAAAGTTCGAAAACTCTGAGGCAATGGTAGCCAAGCTATCAATCTGCTCTACGAAAGATTTGTTGAAGCTCGCAAACTTTTTCTCAAAATTGGGATCTTTTTCCTTCCATGATTTTTCCAACAGCTGAACGCCCAATTTTAAGGGTGTAAGCGGGTTTTTGATTTCGTGCGCCACCTGTTTGGCCATTTCGCGCCAGGCACTTTCTCGTTCGGAGCGGGCCAGCTTATTGGCACTCGCCTCCAGGGCGGCAATCATTTTATTATACTCTTTAATCAAAGACCCGATTTCATCCTGCCGATGCCAAACAATGGGCTGGTTCTTCTGACCCAGTTTGGTCTTTTTGATGCTCTCTTGTATAAAAGTAAGCGGGTTGGTGATCTGGTTGGCCAAAAACACCGCCAATACGCCAATAAGCACGAATACCAAAGCATAGATGTTGATCAGTGTATTGATAAACAAACCTATTTTCGCTTCATAATCTTCTTCGTTCGAATAATACGGAATGCCGATGTAGGCAACGGTCTGATTCTGTGCATTACGGATCGGCGCATAGGCTGCCGCATATTTGAAATTGCCTATTCTTTCTGCAGTATTCAAATATTCTGAGCGCTGCTTCAGGTGTAGTTCAATATAGGCTTTGGAGGCCATTTTCCGGCCCAAAATACCATAATTGTACATTTTTGGCAAAGAGGTAAGGTATAAATCGCCATTGGTGAGGTAAAGGTTCAGGAACGACGCGTTCACATCGGCAAACTGGCTAAATGCCGATTCGGCCTCGGCATCTTTCTTAAGCATGCCGCTGTTCAAGATCTGGCGCTCGTAAGAAAGCTGTACTTTCCTCAGCTTTTCTCTGATAGCCCCCTCCTGCTGCTTCAGGTATTCGTCTTTGATGTAAAAGAAGGTAGTCCAACCCACAATAAGCAAGGTGGCCACAACCGACAACACAATGGAGAACTGGATGCGGGTTTTATAAAGAATCTTATTGGCATTGATCATCAGGTAGCGATTAAGGCTGAACCAGCCTCCCTGGTTACTGTTGATGTTTTTGACCAGCCACATAAAAACATACAGCAAGATGCCAAACAAGATAAATACCAGAAAAAAGAAAGACAAAGTAGCCAAGCGCACTACATAAGGAATTTTGCTCTTGGTAATGACAATCAGTTTCGAGGCATCTGGCTTATAGATGGCATGGCTATAGCTGGTTCCATCGGCCGTATCCTCATTCAAAAATTCGACCTTGCCAATGCTCCCCTTAAAATCCTGGTTAACCATGTCGTAGGTGTAGGTACCCGACTGGCCGTAAAGCTTGTTGTCTTTATAAAATGCGAATGAATAATCGCTAAAGTCCTCATCGCTTTTAAGCTTGCCGTCTATTAGCAATTCAGGGAAGTGGCTATTCGAATCATAAGGCTGCGACTTGAGTTCGATCACCATACTGCCCAACAGGTTTTTGCCTTCGAGGATCGGAATAATGCAAAAATAGCTCTGAAAGCCAAAGGTATTGTTAATGCGATAGGCAAATTCTGTTTCCTGTACTTTTACTGCACCCGACCTTACCAGGTCCCTAAACTTCGAAAAGGGAATTACTTCTTCCTTTTTCAAGGTCGAATCCTGGTTGTTATACTCGTACATCCTGTAATCGAAGCGCGACAAATAACCATCGAGGTACCTTTTAACAATGTAATTGTGGAAACTGTTGGTTTGACTAAGCAATGGGCGTTTAAAATAGTCGACCACCAGCGAATCGGACGAGACACCTTTTTCAAAGCTATCAATCGAATTGATAACTTTCGGATCGTCTGAATAAGGAAGCTTCTCGGCAATGGTGGCCCTGATGCCCCTTTCCTTGATATCGATGTATTTGATGTATTTAATGGCGGTTAAAAAAGCCATGCACAGGAACAAAGTGGCAAAAATACCGATAGAAAACCGTCGATGTTGTATATAGCCGTTCCAGGCAATGATAAAAATGAACAGCGCGTATACCAGGAAGAAAACATTAAAATCGTCGATGACCTTGTACACAAAATAAACGGCCAGCAAAGCCAGGAAAATAAAAAGGCGTTCGCGGTTGTTAAAATGGAACTGCTTGCTCAGCTCGATGATGACATTAACCAGCAGATAAACATTAAACCAGACCAGACAGAGAATGAAGATACTTGTCCAGCTGATCCAGCCCATGTTGATGATATTGGTGATATCAAAGTTGATCTTTGAGTTATAAATCAGGCCAAAAAACACATCGTCAACCAAAAAACCGATATAAGCCAATACCAATAAGGCCAGGATATGAAACAGATAGCCAAAAAGCCTGCTCTGGGTTATGCCTTTGGGGAAATGGTACTTATAGCGATGCACGTACACAAAAAGCGAGACCCAGGTAATGGCAAGCACGTTCAGCAACAAATCGCCCAGGGAGGGCAAAAAATCGCTTTCTGCATAAATGGATGGGCTGAAGATTTCGAGGTTAAACTGGTGGTTAAACCAAAAGAACTGCAAGTCGGTAAGCCTTACGGCTGTAAAAAAAATGGCAAGCACCAAGGTAGCTGATAAAATAAAGCCCCTTTTGGCTAGCCACGAGCAATACGAATTGACAAAGATACAGATGCTGAGCAGGCCGGTTATCCAAAGCCAAAGCTGAATGGTGCTGTAAATATTTTTAGAGTATTCTTCGCTCAGCTTGACCGGAAAAAGGTATTCCTTGTGGATGTTGAAAATCTCGGTAATGTCTTTGTCCGTAAAAGTGGCCAGGTCTAGGCTGTTATTGGCAAAAAGCTCAGGCGCGATCTGGTTTTTGAGGTATTGGTTCTCAATGCTGAACTGTGTTTTTACGGTAATAAGGAAAACAAAAATATGATCATCGACCGTTTTTTTGATCAGTTCATACCAGCCGTTAGACAGCTGACTAAATGAAGTACCTTCCTTTAAACGCTCTACATTGGCCGGAAAGGCCTTGGCAGAGCTCCAAAAATCGAGGATGCCGTTCTGGTAAACCAGCACGTTGATACCCTGTTCGCGGTAATCGTTAATGAATTTAACGGCAAGTTTGTCGTCTTTATACAGCGATTGGAGTTCGGCTAGCTTCTCCGGATCGGAAAGATACTGCTGTACAATGCGTTCTTTGGCCGAAAGGTTACGCTGCAGCTCGCCGGCTTCGTGCAAAAGGAGATCGGTTTGGGTAATCGAATTATCGAGCGACAATGCCGTTACAATACAGCAAAGGCCCAAAATCAATAACAGAAACCTAATTTTACCTCCAATACTCACGTTAAAGTTTAATTTAGTTAGGGTATTTATCAAAGCGCATTGCCTTGGCCATGCCAAAGCAATGCGTTAGGCACAGCATATTTTAGGCCAAAGATGCGCTGCTGGTCTGTGTTTCTCTATTTACTTTTTTCACCAGTCCCTGCAGCACGTTGCCTGGGCCAACTTCTACAAATTCTGTAGCGCCATCGGCAATCATGTTGGCTACGGTTTGTGTCCACCTTACAGCACCGGTTAATTGGGCAATCAGGTTAGCTTTAATCACTTCGGGATCGGTGGTAGGCTGGGCATTTACGTTTTGGTAAATTGGGCATACCGGCGCCGAAATCTGTGTTTGTTCGATAGCCGCTTGCAACTCCAGTTTGGCGGGCTCCATCAATGGCGAGTGGAATGCACCACCAACGTTGAGTTTCAAAGCTCTTTTGGCACCGGCTTCGGTTAGTTTCTGGCAAGCCAGGTCAACACCTTCAATACTGCCCGAAATTACCAGCTGTCCAGGGCAATTGTAATTGGCCGGCACAACCACTTCGTCAATTTCGGCACAGATCTGTTCAACCACTTCATCGGCAAGGCCCAAAATGGCGGCCATGGTTGAAGGTTGGATTTCGCAGGCTTTTTGCATGGCATTGGCACGTGCCACGACCAATTTAAGGCCATCTTCAAAAGAAAGCGCATTGGCGGCCACCAAAGCAGAAAATTCGCCCAAGGAGTGCCCGGCAACCATATCAGGCTTAAAGCTGCTGCCCAATACTTTGGCCAAGATAACCGAATGCAGGAAAATGGCAGGCTGGGTTACATTGGTTTGTTTAAGTTCCTCGTCGGTACCGCCAAACATGATATCGCTGATGCGAAACCCCATAATCTCGTTGGCCTTTTCAAATAATTCTTTGGCCATCGGGTTTTCGTAAAGGTCTTTGCCCATACCCGAAAACTGGGCACCTTGCCCTGGAAAAACGTATGCTTTCATACTTACAGATTTAAACCGGCATTGGCTTGAAACCATGCCAATACCGGCCTCTATTTTTTGTTTAAGGTTTATTGATAAATGTTTTCGGCCATTTTGGATATTGTTCTCCGAAATGGCCTTATTGAAATTCGTTTAACTAGTGCAGGTTTGCTGTAATTAACCTCAAAAACTCTGCTCTTGTTTTATCGTTGCTGATAAACTCGCCGGTAAATGCCGATGTGGTTGTTACCGAGTTCTGTTTTTGTACACCACGCATAGCCATGCAGAGGTGCTTGCACTCAATAACCACTGCAACGCCCGAAGGCTGCAGGGTTTCCTGGATGCAGTCTCTGATTTCGTTGGTCAGGCGCTCCTGCACCTGTAGCCTGCGTGCAAAGGCATCAACCACTCTCGGAATTTTACTCAGGCCAACAATATGTCCGTTAGGGATATAGGCAATATGCGCCTTGCCAAAGAAAGGCAGCATGTGGTGCTCGCACATGGAGAAAACCTCGATATCTTTCACCACAACCATTTGGCTATAATCTTCTTTAAACATGGCCGAGCGCAGGATTTCGTCCGGCTGGATATCATAGCCATGCGTTAAATACTGTAGGGCCTTGGCCACGCGCTCTGGTGTTTTAACCAAACCTTCGCGGGCAGGGTCTTCGCCCAATTGGGCCAAAATATCTTTATAATGGGTAGCTACCGAGTTGATTTTATCATCATCATAGCGGTCTATTTTCTGGTAGCCCAATACTTCTTCGTCGTGATCGTATTTGTCGTGTTCCATATAAATGCTGTTAACCGAAGTATTCAACAAAATTGTTTTCGGTCTCGTAAATCTTAATACTGTGCAATTGTGCGCCGCTTTCGGTAATAGGCGCAAGGAGTTCTTGCCAAATGGCGATGGCTAAATTTTCTGTAGAAGCCAGTTTGTCTTTCATAAAATCTACATCCAAATTAAGGTTTTTATGATCGATTTTATCAACTACGTAGGTATTGATTACATCTTTTAGCCATTTGAGGTCTACCAAAAATCCGGTTTCCGGATTTACTTCCCCTTTTACGGTTACATAAAGCTGGTAGTTGTGCCCATGCCAATTGGGGTTGGCACATTTGCCATACACTTCGGTATTTTTATCGGGGCTCCAATCGGCTCTCGACAGCTTATGGGCGGCATTAAAACTTGCTTTTCGGGTTATATAAATCATTGCTTACAAATAAAAGGCAAATATACGGATAAATGGCCAAGCCTATGCCCTAATTTGCCTAAGGCACAATATCCGGATAAATAAGCAAACAAAAAATGTTAAATTTACCTGATGAAATTATTGGTAGTTGCTGCCACCAGCGTAGAAATCAGCGGTCTTTACCAGCATTTTGGACTGGCCGAAGCCAACTTTGTGCAAACGCCCAAATTTGACATCTTGATTACAGGCGTGGGCATGACGGCCACGGCCTTTGCCTTAGGCAGACAGCTCAACCCAAGCTATGGCTTGGTGCTGAATGTTGGCATTGCCGGCAGCTTTGACCCAACACTGAAGCTGGGCAGCCTGGTCAACATCACTACCGATATTTTTGCCGAACTGGGTGCAGAAGACCATGATTCGTTCTTGAGCATCGACCAATTGGGCTTTGGTACCTCTACCTATTTCAATAATTATGCAAAGACATCGCCAGCCGTAGACCAATTGCCCAAGGTAAAAGGCATTACCGTTAACCAAGTACATGGCCAGACGCAGAGCATTGCCTTAGCCAAGATACGTTTTGAGCCGCAAACAGAAAGCATGGAAGGCGCCGCCGTGTTTTACGCCTGTAGCCAACTGAACCTACCCTGCCTACAGGTAAGAAGCATTTCCAACTACGTTGAGCCCAGAAACCGGGAAAGCTGGCAAATTGGATTGGCCATTCAAAACCTGAACAGCTGGCTCATCAATTTCGTGACAAACGACAGGAAATGAACTGGACATGACGATTGAAATTACATTTAACTTTATTTTTACGGCATGAAACTTACCCTTGGCTTTTCGCCCTGCCCTAACGATACTTTTATCTTTGATGCGCTGATCCATGGCAAAATAGATACCGAAGGCCTCGAATTTGAGGTAACTTTTGACGATGTGGAAACGCTGAACCAAAAGGCCATGCAGGGCCAGCTCGACATTACCAAGCTCAGTTTCCATGCTTTTGCCTATGTGGCCAACAGCTATGCGCTTTTAGATGCAGGCAGTGCGCTCGGTTTCGGCGTAGGCCCTCTACTCATCTGCAAAAAAGAATACCAAGAGCAGATCCTCTCCAATCTCCAATCTCCAATCTCCAATCTCAGAGTTGGCATCCCCGGCCAATATACCACGGCCAATTTTTTGTTGGGGGTAGCCTTTCCGCAATTAACCAACAAACAGGAAATGGTATTTTCGGGCATTGAAGATGCCTTGCTGAACGAGGCCATAGATTTAGGCCTTATCATCCACGAAAACCGCTTTACCTATCAGGAAAAAGGCTTGCATAAGGTGGTTGATTTGGGCAGCTATTGGGAGCAGTTAACGGGTTGCGCCATTCCGCTTGGAGGCATTGTGGTTAACCGCAGGTTGCCAGTAGAAGTACAGCAGCAAATCAACCGGCTGGTGCGTCAATCTGTAGAATTTGCATTCGCCCACCCCAAATCGGGCATCGAGTTTATCCGTAAGCATGCACAGGAAATGGAAGAAGCCGTTATGTACAAGCATATCGAACTGTATGTAAACGACTATTCTGTTGATTTGGGCATCGCTGGGCGCAAAGCGATAGACACCTTGTTTGACATGGCTACCGAACGCGAAGTGATTCCACCGATCGGCCAGCCTCTTTACGTCAATCCTTAAAAATCGGCCTATCCCTTTTAACTATTGGTTACAAGGCCCTTCCGGGATCTGCTTGCTGATTTTGAGCAGTTTGGTAACCACCATCGTCGAATCATAGTCGCCGGTAACCGTTGTGGTATCAGACTTGATAAAGTGACATTCTGCCTCGATATAAACCGGTGTATAAGGTTTTTCGAAGCCCAGGTTGCTATAGGCCAGTTCTAGCGTTTTGGCACTATCAATTACCCAATATTCGCGTCCTTCCTCGCAATCGGTAAAAGACCTGATTTCTGGCCCAAAGCTATAAAGCCCCTTGGCAACAACGGCTGTTTTTTGGCCAGAATCACTTGATTTATTGCGGTTGCAGGCCGCCAATACAAACAAGGAAGCAAATAGAGCGAGCAGGAGACTTTTATAGGTGTTCATGTTTTTAAAGGTCTTGATTTAAATGGTCTATTTTCTTTACGCTTAAATTTGATGCCAAAGCTGATGCAATAAAAGAAAAAAAGCTAACCGTTACGAAAACCAGCACAAAATCTTTCCACTTGAAAGCGATTGGGTAAGCATTGCTGATCAATAAATTTGATTCGCCCATTTTTACCCAGCCGTAATGCTGCTGCAACAAGCAGAACAAGAATCCGATTAACAGGCCAAAGATACAACCTGTTAAGGTGATCATCATACCTTCTGCCAAAAAAATTCGCTTAATTAGCTTTTTTCCGGCCCCAAGGCTGTTCAGCACGGCAATATCTTTAAGTTTATCGATCACCAGCATGGTTAACGAACCAATAATGTTGAAAATGGCAATGATTAGAATAAAGGTCAGTATGATGTACACCATCCACTTTTCTGAACCCAAAACATTATACAGCGCTTGGTTCTGCTGTACCCTGTTCTTTACTAAGTAAGAAATTCCCAGTTTATCCTCAATTTGTTGCTTAAATTTCTCAACATCCACCCCGTCATTCAAATTGATTTCGATGGCACTCACTTTTTTTTCTTCGCCAAGCAACTGCCTTGCGAAAGACAAGGGCACGATAACCAAGTTATCAAAATCCTGTTGGATTTCAAATACACCCGAAGGCGGGATATTCAGCACGGTAAAATCGTCCATCGGATTGATAGAACTTGCCCGAACATCTTTTTTGGGCGAATAAATCTGCAGTTGTTCAAAAGGATCGCTCGAATTAATGCCCAAATAAGCCTGCAGGGCCGAACCAACCACCGCATTTGGCCCGTTTCTGTTTTCGAGCACAAAATGGCCCTCCAGCATCACGGTATCTAAGCTTTTATTTTTCAGGAAATCGTTGCTTACCCCCTTAATCAAGGCCGGCGACTGCTTTTCGTTGTACCTAACCAGCGCATTTTCTGAAAGTACTTCGGTGTACGAGAAAATCGACTTATCGTTGCGCAATGTCTGCAAATCAGCTGTATTCGGGTCAAATGTCTTCCCTTTTGCCGGTTCGATCAGAATTTGAGGCGTAATGGTATTGAACATGTTGAGCACCACTTCCTCAAATCCGTTAAATACCGACAAAATAATAACCAAGGCCGTGCTGCCTACAAAAACACCAACCGCCGAAATGGCCGAAATGATATTGATGGCATTGGTTGATTTTTTTGCAAAAAGATACCTGCGGGCGATATAAAATGCGGTGTTCACTTGACAAATATACGGAAAAGGTTCAAGGTGGGAGGAAGAGGTTAAAAGGCCGAGAGAACCCAAGCCTATCTGCTCTCGGCGCTTACATCCTACCTTAAGAAAGGATTGTTCAGCTTTTCAAAACCTATGGTAGTAGAAGGGCCGTGGCCCGGAAACACCTCGCAATCGTTGGGCAATACAAACAGTTGTTGCTTAATGCTGTTGATCAGTTGCTGGTGGTTTCCACCCGGAAGATCGGTACGACCTATGCTTTGATGGAACAGCACGTCGCCTCCAATCAGGAAATTCTCTTCCCTGGCATAAAAGCAGAGATGCGCAGGCGAGTGTCCCGGGGCAAAAATCAGCTCCAGCTGGCTGTTGCCAAAATAAACGGTACCACTTTCAGGCAAAAAGGTCTCCGGCTCTGGCGAAAGTTCGTAACGCATGCCCATTTGTGGCGCATAACCAGGTACGGCTTGTAAAATGTACAGTTCGCCTTGGTGAAACTGCGGTTTCAACCCCCAATGGTCAAATACAAACTTATTGCCCAGCACATGGTCAATATGGCAATGTGTATTGAGCAAAAGCACCACCTTTAAATCGTTTTCGTTGATAAACGAGGCCAACTGGTTCTGCTCTCTCCCATCGTACATGCCCGGATCTATAATTACGCATTCCTTGCTTTCATCAAACAAAACATAAGTATTTTCCTGGTAAGGATTGAAAGTAAATTTTTGTAAACTGATCATCTTAGTGTTTTAAAATCCAATTAGCGATATCTTCTATGACGTATAAAGGCACATTTGCCGGAGTTTCGTACTCGGCAGGCGTACTGAGCGCGCCCTCTCCCTCGGTATACAAATGGTTAAGCTTGGGATAGCTTTTAATGGTTACATTTTTGTTTTTGCCCAGTTCGGCTCTCCAAATAGCCAGGTCTTTTAAGGTAACCTGATAATCTCTTTCGCCCTGCAACACTAAAATGGGCAATCGAAGTGCTTTTGCCACTTTAACCTGGTTATATTGGTTAAGGTTGGTAAAGTAACTGGCCTCAATGCCCATTATCAGTTTATGCTGGTCTTTAACCGTATCGGCGTGCGTAATTTCATCGGCCAAATGGAGCTGTTTTTGTAGCTGCTCCTGATCTTTGATGAGGTAGGCAAACTGGTCTTTAATGGTAGGGCCAAAAGGACGTGCCGGAGCAGACATCATGATGATGCCGGCCAGCCCCTGCTGTTCTGCTGCAATTTTTGGGGCAAGCATAGCGCCCAAGCTATGGCCCAGTACCACTATTTTTTTGGCGTTGAGCCCAGGCAGCTGCTGCGCCAATCTAACGGCGGCTTGTACATCGTCTGTTACTTCTTCCTTAATGGTTAATGCTACACCGTCGGGGGCCGATTTAGGGCCATATACCCGGGTACGTTTATCATACCTGATGGTGGCAATGCCTTTGGCGGCCAAACCCAGAGCCAAATCCCTGAAGGCTTTGGTATTGCCAACGGTTGCATCCCTATCGCCAGGTCCAGAACCGTGCACCAGGATAACCACCGGAAAATCATTGCCGGTTTTGGGTTTCGTTAAAATACCCGGCAACTTAAAATTGCCACTTGTAATGGTTATTTTTTCCTCGACATACAGGCTGGCGTCTGCATAGGCAGGATCTTTATACAGCGAGACTTTAGGCTTGGGCACCAATGTAAAGCCCAACATTTTATGAGCCGCGTTAAAAATGAACTGTACCACCATATTTTGGGGTTCATTGAGCACCGGCATTTTTACCAACTGGTATTGTCCTGACTTTGTTTCTTCCGCATCGCCGGTACGCAAATCGCCAAATTGCGCGGTTAAAGCGGTATGGGTTTGTTGCATCAGCTTGACCGTAATCTTGTCCGCTATGCTGGCATCGAAATAGTTGCTTAGCACTTCGAATTTTTTGGCCTTAAAATCGGCCAAGAACTGATTGGCAAGATTGATGTTTTCACTTTGTGCAAAAACCTGCGTAGCCAAACAAAAACTGAAGAACAATAACGTAATTTTTTTCATGATAATCTGTTTAATGGCATTTAAAACATCGGACTATTAATTTTTCCATTTAAACGTTTCGATGAGCCGGTCTATGTCTTTCTTGATGAATTTAACCACTGGCTGGATAGAATCATATTGCGGGCGTTCGTTAAAATAGAGCGCTCCCCTAAAATAGTGCTTGGCGCTGTCGGTTAAAAAAAACTGTACCGAAGATGCCGTATTGCCTTCTATGGCGTAATAAATGCCATATACTTTTCGCTCGGGATAATTAATGAGCTTTTGGTCGATGGCGTTGGCCCTTACCGTATGTTTCATGGCTAGGAAACGGGCGGCCTCGGTCATTTTATCGTATGCTTCCCTAGAAAAAACACCATGATAGGTTAAGTGCAACACCCCATTAAATTGCGGAAAATTGAGGTTGTTCCAACAAGGCTGGGCATTGCGGTCGTTATCTTTGGCCATAACGGCATACACCGGATATTCGAAAGTAAAGGGACAATCGGAATTGAAGGTTTGATAGGCCTTTTTCGGAAAATCGATTCGAAAATACCCTCGTGGCTTAGGTGTACTTGGCTGTTGCTGGGTACAGGCCAAAAGGCTTGCGGCCATAAACAACAGCAAAAAAATGTTTCGGTTGGTCATCATGTATTCCAAATATACCAAGAACGTTCGGCTTGCAGGTAGAGCATTTCCATTCCGTTCTTGATTTTTCCGCCCTGCGTCTTCACTTTGCTCAGGAATTCGGTTTCTTCCGGGTTATAAACCAGGTCGTAGGCCAAATGCTGAGGCCCTAAAAACTGGTAGGGAATAGGCGGAAAGCTATCGTAGTTTGGCGACATGCCCAAAGGCGTGGTGTTGACGAGCAACTGATGCTCGTTTAGCAATTTTTCGTCTACCTGACTGTACAGAATAGCATCGGGAGCAGGGTTGCGGACTACCGTGAGGTACGGGATCTGCAATTGTTCTAAGGTATACTTAACGGCTTTAGCCGCGCCTCCATCGCCGAAAATCAAGGCTTTTTGGTGACGTTCGTCAAGCAATGGCTTTAGCGATTCGGCAAAACCATAGGCATCGGTGTTATAGCCTTTAATCGATGGCAAGTTGTCTTTTCTTTCGATCTTGATGCAGTTTACCGCCCCTATTGCCGCCGCCGCTTCGTCAATTTCGTTTAAAAAAGGCAGTATTTCTACTTTGTGGGGTATGGTTACATTGATGCCGCAAAGCTCGGCATATGCCGAAATCAGGTCTCCAAACTCACTGGCCTGCCTGATTGGAAAAAGCTCATAGCGACAATTGGCTATTCCTTCCTTTGCGAATTTCTCGGTGAAGTATTTCTTCGAAAAAGAATGCGAAAGCGGGAAACCGATTAATCCGAAAAGTCTCATAGGCGAATAAGGTCATGGCGAGGAAGCAGGAAGAAGACATTTCTATGAGGCTTCATGCTCCGCTCGTCGACGATTTATTTTTTGTTCAAGAAATAATCAAAAGTATCGCCTCTTAGACCCAAACGGATGGTTTCTAACGGAATGACTTCTGCCGGTGCGATATTGCCCAAGTTAACGTTGGTTCCGATCAGCTTGATGAACCAAACCTGTTGCTCTTTTTGCGGGGCTTCCCAGATAATGGTTTCTTCCGGAATTTGGGTCAGGATTTCGTCTACCAAACCCTCACGCACTTCGCCGGTACCGCGGTAGATACCTACGTTGCCGCCTTCGCGGGCTTCGGCAATTACTTTCCACGAACCCGCTTCGATTTCGGCCTTCATCAGTTTGATCCATTTGTAGGGTGCGAAAATCTTGGTGGCATCTTTAGAGCCTACTTCAGAAATTACAGTAACCTGCTTAGACAATTTATGGATGAATTCGCATTTTTCTTCGTGCTCAATATCCATCGATCCGTCTGATATTTCGGCATATTCCATGCCGAACTCTTCCAAAACCCTGCAATAATCGTCGAATTGGTTGCGGATGGCAAATGCCTCGAATAAGGTTCCTCCAAAATAGACTGGAATACCCGCACTGCGATATATGGCTAATTTTTCTTTGAGGTTAGGCGTTACAAAAGAAGTGGCCCATCCCAACTTAACAATATCGGTATGTACGCCAGCAACTTCTATAAAATCTTCTACTTGCCTTAGGCTTAGGCCCTTGTCCATCACCATGGTTAAGCCCTTTTGGCGGGGTTTAACCGAGCGCTCAGGAATGTCGTTTAATTTGTAGTTCATATAGGATGCAAAGGTTAAAAAACTCTGCTATTTTTTAAAATAAACATCTAATTAATGACATTTCTATTTGATGTACTTATTAATTACGTCGATAATCAAGCCATTGTCCTGTAACTGGGGCAGGTATTCGAACAAGATGTAGTGTTTTTCGGGATCGGTAACCAGGGCTGTTTCCAAATAGGCAATGGCATCTTTGCTCTGGCCCAAGGCAAACAGGTAGGCTACCATGCGGTAATACAGTTCGGCCGCATCGGGGTTGTTTTTGATGGCTTCGGCCATGGTTTCAGAGGCTTCTACCAATTTGCCCTGTTCATAAAGCACCGTCGAGAAATCGAGCCAGGCCTCTACATCAACCGGATTATATTCCAATACCTTGTAGTAAGCCTCTATCGATTGGTCTATCTGGCCCAATTTATAGTGAGCATCGGCAATGGCAAACCAAAAATCAGGATTTTCTTCGTCCAGCTCCAGCGCTTTTTTATAAAAATGCAGCGATTCGAAGAAACGTTCCTCAAAATTAAGGGTTACGCCAATGCCAAACCAGGCATCAGCCATTTTTGAATCCATTTTAACCGATTTTTTGTAGTAGGCACGTGCCTCGCCCATCTGCTCCAGTTTCTCATAGCACTCGCCAATAGCGCAATAGGTATCGGCATTGGGTGGTTCGTACTCGAAAGTCTGCTTATAAACCGCAATGGCGTCTTCGTATTTTTCGAGCTGCACCAGTGCATTGCCTTTGTTGTAATAGGCCGAAGCAAAGTTTTCTTTGATCAGGATGGCATAATCGTAGGCATCGATGGCTTTTTCGAAAAGATCCAATTTATGGTACGAATTGGCCAGGTTATACCAGGCCGCATACGAATAGGGATCGTTGTCTATATATTCCTGGTAAAAATGGATGCTTTCTTCCTGTTTATCCAAAATATCGTAGCAAAAGGCCAGTTCGTACAAACCGTCTTTGTTTTCCATATTTTGTTCCAAGCTGCGCTTGATGTAAACGATGGCATTTTCATAATCGTGCATGTTTTGGTACACGTAAGCCATCTGCAGTAAAATCTCGTCGGTGGTTTCGGCCAGTCCCAGTGCTTTTTCAAAGTTTTCTAAAGCTTCCGAGTGGCGGTCTAGGTTTTGGTAGATGTTGCCTCTGAGCACATAGATATCTGCTTCGGAAGGCTCGAGCATTTCTGCCTTTTCAAGCGAAGCAAATGCCTTCTCTACCTGATTGGTAAACAATAAGAGCTGGGCCTGTTTAATCAAAAAAACCGCAGCGTAGGGGTGTTGGCTCAGGGCATACTCTATCACCTGCAAAGCCTTAACTGGATCGTTCTTCTCTATATAATTGTCAATTATATATTCAAATGCCTGCGCATCGAAAAAATACTGATCCTCATTGCGGATCATTTCTTCATAACGTTCTACAGAATGTTGCGCATCTTCATTAAAATCAAATTCAAATTCTTCTTCCATGTATCCTGAATATTTAAAGAACAGCCCAATTGTTTAATTAATCATAAGTTTACGCTATTTATAAGAGGCGCAAAAATATAATTATCAACATACACACACCCCTTTCCATAATTGATTAATAATAAAAGATTTAGCCGATAAGGGGCTGTGAGCGACCGGCAATAGGTAGGTCAGGTGGCTGCCGTTCTTTTAAATAGACTACAAATTTACATATATTTAGTTTGATAACCGTAAAATTTAAGTCATGAAGCACCTTAGCATTATTGTTTTACTATGGGTATTGGGGTTTACCTCTTTTGCCCAAACCACCGAAGAAGAAGCTGTAAAAACAACCATTAACCAACTTTTTGAGGGCATGCGCAAGGCAGATACCGCCTTGGTGCGCCAGGCCTTTGCCAAGCAAAACGTAATGCAGACCATTGTGAAGGGTAAGGACGGCAAATCGATCGTCCGCACCGAAAGCGTTGATGGCTTTGTCAAAGCCGTTGGGACCCCGCATCCCGAAAAATACGACGAGCGCATTGTGTTTACCAAAGTGTTGGTAGATGCCAACCTGGCTAGCGTTTGGACCGACTATAAATTTTATATCGGCGACAAGTTTAGCCATTGCGGCGTTAATTCGTTCCAGCTGTTTAAGGGCGAAGAGGGGTGGAAAATCATTTACATTATCGATACGAGACGGAAAGAGGGGTGTAGTGATGCGGTGAAATAATGCACTTATAAACTTCTTATACGCAACCAGGGTTTGCTGTGGCCAGCACAGGGAAGACGTCAACATATTGTGGGAGCAGCATATCGCATGGGGCGGATTAAGCCCCTCATCTCCTAGTCTACACGAAAGCGCCCGCCTGAAATTCAGGCGGGCGCTTTATTGAAAGAGATAGATTTTTCGCCAGGCTCATCGCCAAGACGAACTATTTATTCAATTCTGCGGCAGCGGCCTTAAAGTAAGCCGCTTGCATCAACAAATTGTCTTTGGCATCGCCACTGGCATTTTCTGCTTCTTTGATTTTGGTTTGCTCAGCCGTGGTAAATACCTGTACGAACTGCTTGCCGTAATACTGGGCCAACTTGGTGCGGTTCATGCCGTTAACAATGGCCTGTGCACCTTGTTGGGTAATCTTCGGATTTTTGTTTTTTACCAAATAGTTCGAATAAGCCATTACCACACCAGCCAGGGCATTGATGTTTCCTGTGTTGGCAATGTTCAGGTAAAACTGATGGAAGCTGTCGTCGCCTAAACTGGCATAGATCTGCGCCAGCTGCGACGGCACATGGTCTTTCGTATCCTGATCCAAACCCGCTACAATTGGGCCTAGGGCCGTTGGCTCTACCATGTTCATGGCTTGCAACGCGGTACCGATTACTTTATATGATTGCTCTTTCAAGCCATTTTGAAACACCGGTATGTAAGCTTTATCGCCACTCATGGCCAGCCTTGCAATAGCGGTAGACCTGACGTTTGAGTTTTTGTCGTTTTTAGCCAGGGCCACGATTTTTTCGCCGGCCATCGCTTTAATCTGATCGTCTTTAAGGTTAAATCCTTTTAAAGCCGCAGCTCTTAATGTTGCATTTTTATCGTCGAGCGCTTTCAAAAGCAACTGTTGCGCGGCTTGTTCTTTGTTATTGATCACGGCCTGCTCGATAGCTTTCAAGCGGTTTGCATAAGATGGCGCATAGCTGTATTGGAAAATATAGTTATCGAAGGTTTTGTTGTCTTTGATTTGTCCTACCAAAATTTTGTCGGCATCAAGATCAATCAGGTCGGGTTTAGCCGAAACCGGGAAGCTAAAGCTTTGTTCCCTGCTGTTAATGGTTATTTCCTTGCTGATTTTTTGCCCGCCCACATACAAATCGACTTTCAATGGCAAGGTAAAGGTTTGTACATCGGGCGACTGCGTTTGTTTAACATCAATCACCGCATTGCCATTTTTGTAATCGTACCTCACGTCCAAAATCGGATGGCCGCCCGCATAATACCATTGGTTAAAATAAGGCAATAAATCCCTGCCGCTTACTTCTTCTAAAGCCAAGCGCAATTGATGAGGTTCGCCGTTTTTATAGGCATTGGTTCTGAGGTAAAGGTTCAATCCTTTGTAAAAGGCATCGTCGCCCAAGAGGTTTTTTAAAGCGTATAAAATAATCGATCCTTTGGCATAGCTTACGTTATCGAACATGTCTTCTTTATCGTTATAGTAAAAACGGGCCAATACCGGGCTTTCGCCGTTTTTGGTCGAGCTCAAATAAGAAGTCAGTTTGCCATAGCGCGATTCGTCTTCAGCATCCTTACCCTCGTCGTGGCCGTGCCAAACTACCTCTCCAAAAGTGGCGAATGATTCGTTCATGGTAAGGTTAGACCACGATTCGGCGGTTACATAATCGCCAAACCATTGGTGAAACAACTCGTGTGCAATGGTGCCTTGTTCGTTGGCATCAATCAGCTCTCTCGGCGTTTTCTGCACATGCTCGCCATGCAGGGTTGCCGAAGTATTCTCCATTGCGCCCGACACATAATCTCTGGCCACTACCTGCGCATATTTTACCCAAGGGTAGTCTATGCCCAAGATGTTGCTGTAAAACGTCATCATTTCTGGCGTCTTGCCAAAAATCTGCTTGGCATAAGGTGCATATTTTGGTTCTAGATAATAGCTTACCTCCTTGCCTTTCCAGGTGTCTTTGTAGACTTGAAAAGGACCAACAGCCATCATAAACAGGTATGGCGAGTGTGGCTGGTCCATTTTCCAAACATCGGTACGGGTGCCGTTGGCATTGGCTTTTTGCGATACCAGCTTGCCATTAGACAAAGTGGTATATTTAGACTGTACCGTCATGGCGATTTCGGCCGTGGTTTTTTGGTTGGGCTTATCGATGGTAGGGAACCACGCCGAAGAAGCTTCGGTTTCACCTTGGGTCCAGATTTCGATCGGCTTATCTTTAATGGCGCCATCAGGGTTGATAAAATACAGGCCTTTGGCATCGGTAATCGCTGCGCTGCCTTTTACTTTCAGTTCGTCGGGTTTGGCCGTGTAAGCGATGTAAATGGTGTATTTCTCATTGCGCGTGTATTTTTTGTTCAGCTGCACAAACAACTGTTCGTTATCGTAGGTATATTTTAACGGGGTATTGGCCTTGGCCCCTACCAAGGCTACGCTTTTAATGTCCATGCCTTTGGCATCGAGGGTAAGCGTATCGGTTGGGTAAAAATGTGGCGTTAAGGTAAGCCAGGCCTTGCCATACAAGTAGCGTTTGGCATAGTCGAAACTGACGTCGAGCTTGGTATGCACCAAATCGTTTATTTTGGTAGGCGTAGCCCTGTACACCTGATTGGTTTTGGGTGCTTCTTGCTGTGCATGGAGCGAAGTAAGGCCACAAAGCAGGGCCAACCCAATTAAACCGGTAGTAAAAATTTTATTCATGACTGATGTGCTTTTGGTTTGCAATGGGCTAATGTAGCAAAGTTAACGCATACAATTACAACCAGCAGGACAAGTAATTGGGCAAAAGCAACATGGCCAAGCGTGTACTGCAACTCAGCCGTGCAGGTTTGTCAACCTAAATCCGCTTATTTTGTGGCAATCCTCCTTAATTTTTTGTTGCTTTGTAGAAATCGATTTCAGATCAAACCTTAATAGAATGGAAACAAATATCAGTGCTATTTTAAAGCAATTAGGAATAGAATCCATCAATCCGGCCTACAGCACAGGCCAAAACTGGGCAAACCCGAGCAACGAAAAAATTATCGACAGCCACTCTCCCGTTGATGGCAAAAAAATAGCGTCGGTGCAAGTGGCATCGACCAAAGACTACAACCAGGTGGTTGAGGTTGCCCAAAAGGCATTTTTACACTGGCGAACCGTACCTGCACCCAAACGGGGCGAAATGGTGCGCCAGTTTGGTGAAGAATTGCGAAAAAACAAAGAGGCTTTGGGCACCTTGGTTTCGTACGAAATGGGCAAAAGTTTGCAAGAAGGTTTTGGCGAAGTACAGGAAATGATAGACATCTGCGATTTTGCCGTTGGCCTGTCGCGCCAGCTTTACGGATTAACCATGCACAGCGAAAGGCCTTCGCACCGCATGTACGAGCAATGGCATCCGGTAGGCATTGTGGGCATTATCTCGGCCTTTAATTTCCCGGTGGCAGTTTGGAGCTGGAATACGGCCCTGGCTTGGGTTTGCGGCAATGTTTGTATCTGGAAGCCATCAGAAAAAACACCTTTAACTGCTGTGGCCTGTCAGCACATTATTAGTCGCGTATTAACGGCTAACGATGTTCCAGAAGGGGTTTCGAACCTGGTTATCGGCGACAGAACCATTGGCGAGCTCATGAGCAAAGACGTTCGGATTCCGCTGGTTTCGGCCACCGGATCTACCCGCATGGGCAAAGCCGTTGGAGCCGCTGTAGGTGCACGTCTGGGCAAAAGCCTCTTGGAATTGGGTGGCAATAATGCCATCATCATATCTAAAGATGCCGACCTCGATATGTCGATTATCGGAGCGGTATTTGGTGCGGTAGGTACTGCCGGACAACGTTGTACTTCTACCCGCAGGCTCATCATCCACGAAAGCGTATACGAGGCCTTTAAAAAGAAACTTGTCAAAGCCTATGGCCAATTGCGCATTGGCAATCCGCTAGACCAGCACAACCATGTAGGGCCACTGATCGATACCGATGCCGTGGCCAGCTATTTAGATTCGATAGCCAAATGCAAGGCCGAAGGCGGAAACTTTATAGTTGAAGGCGGTGTTTTGAGCGGTGGCGATTACAGCTCTGGCTGCTATGTCAAACCATGCATAGCCGAAGTAAGAAATGATTATGAAATTGTACAGCATGAAACCTTTGCGCCAATTTTATACCTGATCAAATACAAAGAACTCGAAGAGGCCATTGCTTTGCAAAATGGCGTTCCACAAGGTTTATCGTCGGCCATCATGACCCTCAATTTAAGGGAAGCCGAGCAGTTTTTATCGGCCCAGGGCTCTGATTGTGGCATTGCCAATGTAAACATCGGTACTTCTGGCGCCGAAATTGGCGGGGCCTTTGGTGGCGAAAAAGAAACCGGTGGCGGTCGCGAGAGCGGCTCGGATGCCTGGAAAGCCTACATGCGCCGTCAAACCAATACCATCAATTATTCGAATACCCTGCCTTTAGCACAGGGCATAAAATTTGACCTTTAAAATTCAATTTTACACTTCCGCAATTCTTGAAACTTCGGAAGTGTTTGCCAAAAAAAAGCGCCTCGAATTCGGGGCGCTTTCCTTTTAAAAAAACTGATATATGATGGGCTTATTACTTTGCAAGTTTGGCATCTTCGGCAAGGATAATGCTCTCTAAAGTTTGGCTAACCGGAGCCACTTTGGCAATTAGCGGCGCTACGGTGTTTACGCTGGTGCTATCGGCAACAAACTGATCCATGCTCATTTTCGCTTTTGATCCCAGTACGGCATAGTGCTCGGTCGTGCTGCCACTCAATTTTAAGTTCGCGCTATCTTTAACCGAAGTGTACAAGTTAATGGTACTGGCGTTGATATCGGCCTTGGCGGCGCCTTTCAAGTCGATGTTCAGGTTAAGGAAGTTTACTTTTCCGTAAGTTCTAACAACGGCGTTATCGGAAGCTTCGATGGCAGCCAAATTACGTACATAAACCGCTACGGTTAAGGTTTCTTTTTGGAAAGAGCTGATGCGCAACACGCCTTCTTGTTGCTGTACCAAAGCGTTTTTAGCATAGTAGCTGTCGTACACTTTTACGCTTTCTGTTGGCGCTTGTACCAAGATCACTTCAACATTACCTTTTACTTCGATTTTGCTGATGTTTTTTACTTGGTTTAACACGGTTACATTGTTGTTTTCTTTTACTCCTGTTGAAGCAAATGCAGAACTGCTTAATACGACTAGTGATAAGGCGGCTGCGAATAAGGTTTTAATAGAGGTTTTCATGACTTTAATATTTTAAACTGTTGTATAACTGTTATTTATTTTTTGTTTGGGCCCGCCGTTCTTCTGGGCGGGTTTCGTAAATAAGACTGCATCAGATGAGAAAAGTTGCACCGGAAATCGGCGTATTATACCAGCCTTGGGTAACACTAGACGAACGCCTGTAATTTTTCGACGAACTCGCACAAAAAAATTTCGTCGATAAGCAACTATTTGATTTGTAAGGTTATTGGATTGCAAGGCACGATAAAATGTTCAGAATTTATGCCCTCGCTGTTTGAATAAAAAACAATTTGATGTATGTTTAACATTTTTTAGATGCCTAGCTTTTCTTTCTTTTAGCTTTTATTCAATGTTACGCGTAAATAGTTCCAGTCCTTGCCAAATCGTATATTCATTATGTAAGCATGAGTTTTTGGGCTATTTGATCGAACCGCACATTGTACAGCTCAATCCGCAGGGCGATTTCTCGCTCACCTACCAGCGGCTGTTTACGCATACGGCCAAAGAATTTGCCAAGCACCTGAGCGAAGTAGATTTTAAGCTGATCAAGATCCTCGACGAAACCGAACAGGATTTCATCATCAAAAAATACCACAAAAAAGCCATCAGGCCTTTCGAGTTCTTCAGCAAGTTTTTCGACGAGAAGTTCTACGACAACGTAAGGCCAAAAATCGAGAAAAAACTGGCCGAGGTATTGGAAATCCTCAAAACCAAGGACGGCCTCTACCTGATGGACAAAGACGGCTGGCCTGCCGAACGTAAGATAGACCTGGCCACCGAACCAGCTACGGTGCTTTTCCATTTCAGGCGCAGCGAAACCGAAACGCGGTACTTCCCAACCATCAAGTACCAGGGCATGCGCATCGATTTTATGTTTAAAGAGGCACAGGTGGTTTGCAACCAGCCGGCCTGGCTCCTGCTTAACGATGTACTGTATTTCTTTGAACAGGATATAGAGGGCAAAAAGCTGATGCCCTTCCTTAACAAGCGCTACATTACCATTCCGAAGGCTACCGAAGCCACCTATTTCGAAAAGTTTGTAGGTCCGCTGATCGAAAAATACCATGTTTATGCCGAAGGTTTCGAAATCAGAACCGAAAAACTGGAAGCCAGGCCTGTCATCAAGGTCATTTATGTTGATGGCGGCGTTTCGCAGCTGCAGCTATATTTTAAGTACGGTCAATATGCCTTTGCCATGGGCAACGATCAAAAGGTAACGGTTAGGCTAAGCAAGGAAAACGACAACTATACTTTTACCCGCATCAAACGCAACAGCGAATGGGAGAAGGAGAAATTTGCCTTGCTGCAAAGCCTGGGGCTCAAAAAAACAAGTGCGCTCTTTCATCACCTGGAACTGCCCAACCTCGACGAAAGCCATAATCCGTCTTACGCCATTATTACCTGGGTAAACGAGCATATCGACCTGCTGAAAGAACATGGCTATGAAATTGAGCAGGCCAACAGCAGCAAACGCTTTGTTTTTGGCGCCAATAAAATCGATTTCGAAATCAAGGAAGACAACGATTGGTTCGACATCAATGCCATCGTGTATTTTGGCATCCATCCCATCCCGTTTATCGCCTTAAAACAGCACATCCTCCATAAAAAGAGAGAATTTACCCTGCCTGACGGCGATATTGCCATTATCCCCGAAAAATGGTTTACACAATATAGCACCTTATTCAGCCTGGCCGACGGCAACAAAAACCTGAAGCTGAAAAAGCACCACATCGGTTTGGTCAACGATTTGGCCGAAGATAGCCTGGCCAACGTCACTTTAGACCGTAAACTGCAACGCCTGAACGATTTTGAGCATATTGCCGACAGCGCCATGCCTACCCACTTTAAAGGCGACCTGCGCCATTACCAAAAAGCGGGCTACAACTGGTTCAGCTTTTTGCGCGAATACAATTTTGGAGGCTGTTTGGCCGACGATATGGGTTTGGGTAAAACCATCCAGACTTTGGCCATGTTGCAAAAGCTGAAGGAAGAAGACGAGCAAAACGGTACGCACAGCACCTCGCTCATCATTATGCCAACTTCTTTAATCTACAACTGGCTAAACGAAGCCAAAAAATTTACGCCCAAACTCAAGATCCATGCCCACACCGGCACTTTCCGCAACAAAGACATCAGCCTTTTTGGCAAGTACGACCTGGTGATTACCACCTATGGCATTACCCGGGTTGATGCCGAGCTGCTGAGGGAGTTTTATTTCAACTATATTATTTTAGACGAGAGTCAGAACATCAAAAATCCTTCGTCCAAATCGTTCAAAAGCGTACGCATGCTCCGATCGCGCCATCGCCTTATTTTGAGCGGTACGCCGGTAGAAAACTCGGTGGCCGACTTATGGACGCAGCTTACTTTTCTGAATCCAGGTTTGTTGGGCACCCAATCTTTTTTTAACGAAGAATACGTACAGGCCATCGAAAAAAGAAAGGACGAAGACAAAGCCAAAAAACTACAGGCCATCATCAAGCCTTTTGTACTGAGAAGAACCAAGGAGCAGGTTGCCGCCGAACTGCCACCCAAAACCGAGCATATTTTTTATTGCGACATGAGCGAAGACCAGGCGGCCGTTTACGAGAAAACCAAGTCGGCTTACCGTAACGACCTCCTGACCAGCATGGACGATGGCACCTATGCCAAAAAACAGGTACAACTGCTGCAAGGCTTAACCGCTTTAAGGCAACTGGCCAACCATCCAGCGATGATTGACGAAGGCTACGAATCGGATTCGGGCAAATTTGAAAACGTAGTGCACACGCTCGACAATGTGCTGAAAGGTGGCCATAAAGTGTTGATTTTCTCACAATTTGTGAGGCATTTGGGCATTTTCAAGAACTACTTCGAGAAAGAGCATATCCCCTATGCTTATTTAGACGGCAGTACCAAAAACCGTGGCGAAATTGTGGCCGAGTTTCAGCAGAATACCGATTTAAAGGTTTTCCTGATTTCGATCAAAGCTGGTGGCGTGGGCTTAAACCTTACCCAAGCCGATTACGTGTTTATCCTCGACCCATGGTGGAACCCGGCCGTAGAACAACAGGCCATCGACCGTACGCACCGCATTGGGCAGGAGAAAAAGGTATTTATCTACAAATTCATTTCCAAAGATACCGTTGAAGAGAAGATACTAGCCCTGCAGCGACGCAAGAAATCATTGGCCAATTCACTGATTACCACCGAAGAAAGTTTCTTCAAATCGCTCAGTAAAGACGATATTAGAGAGTTGTTGAATTAGAGACCTATAAACTTCTTGCTGATGAAAAAGATCAAACTGCTTATTTTCCTCTTACTGGGCTTCAGTTTGGGTGCTTTTGCCCAAAAACTTAACGAAAAAGAAAAGGCCGCATTTGACGATATTGCATTTTACAGAGCCAGGCCTAATGACTATAGGGTAATTGTAAAATGGGTGGTTCCAATCAGGTATAAAATCTATGGCGATACCAGCCAGTACATCAAGAAGGAAATTGACAGTACCTTTAGCCAAATCAGAAGGCTCACCAAACTCGACATCAAAAAAACCAACGATGATGATGAGGTAAATTTTCTGATCGTAGCGGGGCGGGAAGAAAGCGCATTGAACAAATTATCTGAAGGCATCGTGAACTATGCCAATGCTTATGGAGGCTTTTATTTCAAATCGAACAGCAAATCTGAAATTTACCGGGCCGAAAACCTGATTTTTCCCGAAAGTTACCGGGATAGAGCCCCTTTGAGGCATTCGCTAAAAAAGAACCTCTTAAGAAGTATCGGCCTGTTAACCCCTACCGAGCGCAACGCGAACAGCTTGTTTTATTCGGACCATAACGACAAACTCAAAATAGATGATTTCGATGCGCATATCATTTCGGCCTTTTACCAGGAAAGCATCAGGCCAGGAATGACCAAAGAGGAAGTGGATGCTATTTTAAAGCCGAATTAATGCTTGATTTATCACCGGTGAAGAACGCCAAACGATAGCCTACACCGCTATTCCCCCTCCGTTCATCAGATTTCATGCACTTGTTGGTGTTCTTCACCAACAAGCTACGCTAGCAATAAATCAGTCACCCTGCAAAATCTCCAAATACGCCTCCCTGCTAATCATTTCGGCGCCTAAGCTCATCAAATGTTCATTTGGCAATTGACAATCGATCAGTTCAAAACCCATGTTTTGGCAAAGGTAAATAAGTGCTGTTTTAGAGGCATTGCTCACCAAGCTGAACATGCTTTCGCCACAGAACACCTTATTGATTTTAACGCCATACAAGCCCCCTACCAGTTGGCCTTGCTGCCAAACTTCTATGCTGTGCGCCAGTCCCTTTTGATGAAGTTTGACATAAGCCGACTGCATCTCGTTGGTAATCCAGGTTCCATCCTGTCCTTCGCGGGGCACAGCCGCGCAATTCCTGATCACATTTTCGAAATCCAGGTTTACCGTGACCTCAAAAACGCCGTCTTTAATGACCTTGGCCATGCTCTTGCTCACCTTTATCCGTTCCGGAAAAATTACGCAACGCTCATGCGGTGCATACCACAAAATAGGATCGCCATGGCTAAACCAAGGGAATATGCCACGCTGATAAGCCAGTTCCAATCGCTCTACACGCAGATCGCCTCCAATGGCCAATAACCCATCGGGCTCGGCCAAAGCCGTATCCGGAAAAAGCAGCACATCGTCTAGCAATCTAAAAATCATGCTGCAATAATAGCAAACAAAACAATAGTTAAACCCAAGCGTTTTAAAAGAGTCATAACTGTAAATCGAACTCCCATGGAGAGAAAAGATAATTTCAACAGTGTTAAGCATTTATATAGCCGCGCCTCTTTCGGAATTTCCTACCCCAAGCTGCAAGACCTCAGCAGAAAAAACCTGAACAAGGTAGTAGAACAGCTCTTTAAGGATTCTGCCGTTTTCGAAGAACTGAAAAGCGTAGATCCGGCCGAAGTAAGACAGCAAATGGAATTACAGGCAACCCTAGGTGCCAAAAAAGAACTTACCCAGGAAGAAAAAGATCAGCGACAGGAAATTACCAAAATACAGAACGAAAGGAGCCGTTCGCTCAACATCGATTGGCTTATGCGCATGATCAGCACCAATGCATCGCTGCGCGAGAAAATGACCCTGTTTTGGCATGGCCATTTTGCCTGCCGTTCTAACAACCCCATGTTTGCCCAACAGCTCAACAATATACAGCGCCAATACGCACTGGGCAGTTTCAGGACTTTGCTGGTTGAGGTTTCCAAGTCGCCGGCCATGTTGCAATACCTCAACAACCAACAGAACCGCAAAGGCAGGCCCAACGAGAATTTTGCTCGCGAGCTGATGGAACTTTTTACCTTGGGCATTGGCAATTATACCGAACAGGACATCAAAGAATCGGCACGGTCGTTTACCGGCTGGACCTATGATAAAAATGGCGATTTTCAGCTGCGACCAGCCTTTCACGATGAAGGCAACAAAACCTTTTTTGGCAAAACAGGCAATTTCGATGGCGAATCGATCATCGACATGATTTTGGAAAACCCCAAAACAGCCGTTTTCATTTCGAGAAAGTTGTATGTGTTTTTTGTAAACGAAACACCAAACGAAGCGCATGTAAAGGAACTGGCCGATTATTTTCATGCCAGTCAGTACGATATTTCGGCGGTGCTGAAAAAGATGTTTATGGCCGACTGGTTTTACAGCGCGCCCAATGTGGGCACCAAGATCAAATCGCCGGCCGAATTTTTGGTTGGCTTGAGCCGCGAATTTTATGTGACCTACAACAAGCCTCAGGTACTCATCCAGTTGCAAAGCAGTTTAGGGCAATACCTGTTTAATCCGCCCAACGTAGCAGGTTGGCCGGGTGGCAAAAACTGGATAGACAGCTCTTCGCTTATGCTCAGGATGAAAATCCCATCGCTGGTGCTAAACGACGGCCAGATTGACTTTAGCGGCAAGGCCGACCCCGAAGACGAAGCGGTAATTGCCTTGAACAAACCAGCCAATGCCAAGCCCAAACCCAAATCGTATGTAGATGCGCAAAGCGATTGGCCCAAGTTTTTGGCAAGCCTGCCCAAAGGAACCAAACCCCTCGACTTGGCCAGGTTCTTACTGCAGCCTGCACTAAACCAAAGAATTACCGATATGATAGTCAACAACCAAGGCCTGAAAAGCACAGCCATAGAAGTAACCAGTTTGCCAGAGTATCAGCTCTGCTAACAAAGGCTTATAGTTGATAGTCCACCGCTTATGTGCCTTAACTATCGACATGGACCATAAACCTAAGAAGATGAAAAGAAGAGATTTTTTAAAGAATTCTGCCCTTGCCGCCGCCGGCAGCTTGTTTGTTCCGGTGTTTATGAAACCTTTCGAGGCCTTGGCCTTAGACGAGCTGAGCCCTTACAAAAACCTGGTGGTGGTACAGCTTTCGGGTGGCAACGATGGCCTCAATACGGTTATTCCTTTTGGCAACGACATTTATTACCAAAAAAGAAAGAGCATTGCCATTAAGCCCGAGGATGTAATCAAACTGAACGACATGCAGGGCCTTAACCCTAACCTGGGTGCCTTGAGGGAAATCTACGACCAAGGCTGGATGACCATCATCAACGACGTGGGCTATCCCAACCCCGACCGTTCGCACTTCCGCTCGATGGACATTTGGCAAACCGGCAGCGACAGCAATCAGTTTCTTTCTACCGGATGGATTGGCCGCTACCTCGATTCGAATTGCGAAACCTGCAAATTCCCCTATACGGCAATTGAGGTAGACGATAGCCTGTCGTTGGCCCTGAAGGGAAACTCGAAAAAGGGAATTGCCCTCAAAGACCCCAACACGTTGTTTAGAAACACCAACGAAGCCTTTTTTAAACAAGTGCTCAACAGCAGCAAAGACCATTTGGATGAAGATAATTTGGGCTACCTGTACAAAACCATGGTCGAAACCTCCTCGTCGGCCAATTATATTCAGCAGACTTCCAAAATTTATGAAAGCAAAGCCACTTATCCCAACAGCGGTTTCGCCAATCAGCTTAAAACGGTATCGAGATTTATTTCTTCTGGCTTAAAAACCAAGGTTTACTATGTTTCCCTAAGCGGTTTCGATACCCACGTCAACCAGCTGCAGCAACAGGGCAACCTGTTTAAGCAATACAGCGAAGGCATGGCCGCGTTTTTAAACGACCTGAAGCAGCACGACAAACTGAACGACACCTTAGTGATTACCTTTTCTGAGTTTGGACGCCGGGTAGAACAGAATGCCAGCAACGGCACCGACCATGGCACTGCCAACAACCTATTTTTATTTGGGGGCCGGTTAAAAAAACAGGGCATTTATAACAATGCCCCGAATTTAAGTGATTTAGACAATGGCGACCTTAAGTACCAAGTAGATTTTAGAGAGGTTTATGGAACCATTTTAGACAACTGGCTCGATGTAAGCAATCAGCAAATCCTGACCAAGAAATTCCAAACCCTGGATTTTATCTAGTTGGCTGTACGCTTGAGTACGTAATATTTGTAGCTTCCATATTCGCCTACAATTACATAGACCTGAAAAAGCTCGTAGCCATAGTTTTTCATTTGGTTTACGCAATCGAGCACCGAGTTGAATTCGAGTTCCTTGCCCTTGTCATCTTTGATATAGGCTTCCTCTTCCTGGTTTATTTTCTGGCCATAATCCAGCTTTACCCATCTTTTGTTGCTCAGAAATTTTCCAACTTCCCTTAGCTCGATGTAGGGCGACTTGATTTCGCTCAGTTTTTGGTCGCCTACGGTTTGTGCTTTGACGCCAAATGTCATACCAATGGCCATAGCCATTAAAAAAATCATCTTTTTCATGTTCTTATTGATTATTTGTGTGTATCCTAAATATACACAATTGTAATATCCCAATAAGTAATTAGGGTTAATTTAACATGAGTTTGGCATGAAAATCCAACAGAAACATCCCGCTAGGCGCTGTAACATTCGGGCAGGTATTCGCTCTTAATAAAAAGCATATACATGAACCTGATTGGCAATATTATCTGGATTATTTTTGGTGGGTTATTGATCTTTTTCCAATATATTTTTGGTGGCCTTATTCTTTGCTTAACCATTGTTGGCATTCCATTCGGTATTCAATGCTTTAAATTTGCCATCGTTGGATTGGCGCCATTTGGCGTTAAAATTACCCACACTACTTATGGCGTAGGCTGCTTATCGACCATCATGAACATCATCTGGCTGATTTTCGGCGGTTTAAGCATTGTGCTTACCCACCTGCTTTTTGGCCTTTTGCTGTGCATAACCATCGTAGGCATTCCGTTCGGCCTGCAGCACTTTAAGCTAATGAGCCTGGCCTTTTCGCCGTTTGGCAAATCAATCAGCTAGTTGTTTTTTATTTAGCTGGGGTAAATACCAGAAGTACCGTCCCGTCTTTCAAAAGCTGTAGCTTATTAGCGCTTGCTTTTAGGGTATTGGCGCTTTTAAGATTGTTGAGGAAATTGTTTTCTGCCTGTCCCACTTCTTCGCAGTACATCATGGTGCCAATAAGCTGATCAAATTTTACCGAATCGCCTTTGATGATTGCCGAGCCACCAAAACCGTTGCAAAACGATTTACCACTAACGCGATTGTTGCCGTCAAAACTCAAAGTAGCTTTGGCCTTGGCAGGCAGGGTTTTACCGGGCCATTCGCTTAATACCCATTTGGTGTTTGCTACATTGGCACTTTGCATTTTTGGGGCGCAGGCTTGAACAATCAATATCATTACTAAGCCAAAGAATACATGTTTCATGGTCATTTTGAATAGGGTTTACCTAAAGATAAGCAGCATTTGCCTGCTAAGCAATTAATCCGATCTTTTTCGAGTGGCTGATGGCTTCTTCGCTATTCGTAAACAGGCAGGTGTGTATTTGGCTTTGTTCGAGCTCGCTTAAAAGCGCCAAGGTTTCCTTTTGTTTTTTGGGCCTGATGTTTCTGATGTAAACCGCAGCTATGTTTTGCGGATATCGCTTGGCAATGGTATGATAAATGACTGGGTCTTGCTGCGAGTTGTCGCCAAAAAAGATAAACCGTTGTTTCGGAAAGGCATCAATAATGCGCATCACCCTAAGCAGTTTTCCCTCGTGTCCGGTTTTCCCGGTTTTAAAGAGGCTTTTCCATCGCTTAAGCTGATTGAGCAGAAATGCGCCTTCTGGCAATTGGTTAAACCTAAAAGTCTCTACCAGGTAATCGTACAGGTTCCATTCGCTGCTCGATACATAAAAGAAAGGGTTAGGCTGCGTAGCTTCGGTATGGGCATTGGCCAATAATTGGTAATGCATTTGCGTCATGGCAAAGGTTTTGCGCGTGCGCGGATTACGGGTAAAGAGTTCTTTTAATCGCCGGCCCAATTTTGCCGAATGCGACACCATAACCGTATCATCTATATCAGAAATAAAGGCGTATTGGGTAATGTGGGGCACAAAAATCTCGCCATTGGCTGTTGCCAATACCTGATCGGCCTCGTCAACCGCATCAACCCTTACCTGGTGCCAACCAGCCGCTACGTTTTCTTGTGCTTGCCACTCGAACTTGAAAAAACCGTCGTACGCTGCTTTTTGATGGATAACCTGCGTATTAAAATGCAACCTGACCCGGGCAAAAGGATACGGCTTTACCATAAACAATTTAAACAGGTGCACCATATTAACCAAAAAATTACGGCTAAAGCCCTGCTTGGTTTTGGCTTTGAACTTAAACACATGGCCATAAAGCACCAAGTTATGGGTATGTCCATAGCCATGGTATATTTTTACGCTCAGTTTTTTATTCATGATATTTAAAACAGGCTTTGGCTACCAGTTGTTTTGTAGGCACTTCAAATTAGGTACGTGAAAACAAAAAAGCTTCTTTTTATCATCAATCCAGGTTCTGGTCACGGAACCCAAAATTTTGCCGAAACCATTGTTTCTTTTTTTAACGACAGGGAGGAGCAGGCTGAGCTTTACCAGCTGCCTAAAAACTGTGCCATGAAAGAGCTGAAAGCCATCATCAAAAACGCAAAGGCCGACCGTGTAGTTGCCGTTGGTGGCGATGGCACCCTCAAATTGGTGGCCGAATGCCTGTTGGAAAGCGAAACACCTATTGCCATTATTCCGGCGGGCTCGGCTAATGGCATGGCCAAAGAGCTGGGCATTCCGTTGGAGATAAACGAAGCGCTGGATTTAGCTGCTAGCGGACAACCTAAGCAGATCCATGCCATCCTCATCAACAACCAGCTGTGCATACACCTGGCTGATATCGGCTTTAACGCCTACTTGGTAAAAAAATTTGACGAACTACCCGAAAGAGGGATGATTACCTATGCCAAAGCCCTCTGGCATGCACTTTGGAACCATCGCAAGATGGATGTAGAATTTTCAATTGGCCCAAAAACCATCCGGCAAAAAGCCGCCATGGTGGCCATTGCCAATGCCACGCAATACGGTACGGGGCTACAGATCAATCCCGACGGGAAATTGGACGATGAGCTTTTTGAAGTAATCCTGGTCAAAGAATATGCCGTAATGGAAATTCTGAAGATATGGATCAGCAAACTGCCTTTCAACCCGAAAAAGATAGAGAGCTTTCAAACTACCAAGCTGCACATCAATACCAAGCATCGGGTACATTTTCAGGTAGACGGCGAATATTTGGGTAAAATAAGCGCGCTCAAGGCAAAAATTATCCCTCGGGCAATCCAGATAGTCGTTCCGGCTTCACATGCGCCAAAAACGAGCTCTAAATGAAATTGCCGGCTTAACTTCAGCCGCCCTGAGACGTCGTAGCGGTCAAACCAAGCGTACTATTACTTTTTCAGCTTAGCCTGCCTACATTGGATTAGGCAACCCATTAAGGCATTGAGCAAATGAAGAATTAAAGCGACCAAACCTCAGCCACTCTAAGGTGCCTTAGGCGGTCAAACCAAGCGCATTATTGCATTTCTTTTAGCTTTACTTGACCTCTAATGGTCAGGTAGAGCCTTACAAATTCGAACATGATGCAGACTTTGAGCAATACGTCAAACCATTTATCGCCGTAATAGCTCAATGCCTCGGGCAGCAAGGTAATAAAGCCAACCGAAAACACCCACAGGTATAACCTCAAAGGAAACTGGATGTAATAAAGCACGAAGCCGAATTTCTTCAATCTGAACTGTCCGTAAGCTCCCAACAGTACCAATATAAACATCGGGAACATTAAAATGGAGCTAATTTGAGCCGAAAGCTGATTGGGCAGTTTGTTAAACTGTGTAGCGATTTGCCACAATTGCATGGACATGAAAACGAGAGAAACGAGGTCGAGGAAAGCAAAGCAACGGAAAAGTAGGCGCATTTTTTATTTACAGTATTTATCTAAGTACTCCTTGGCCTTTGGAGAGCCCATATATTTAACAAAGCTGAATTCTTCGCAGGCACCAAGCTTATCGCCCTGCTTGTATTTGCTCAAACCGGCTTCAATCCTGCTGTTCAGGTAATCATCGTCAATGCCCAATTCGGCTTTGAGTTTCATGATTTTGGGCAATTCTTCGGGTTTGAGGTTGCCATTTTCCTTGTTACGGTAATAGTTGAGCACCACATTAACCAACGCCTGCTCATCTTTATAGCCTTTTATTGCAAGAGCGATATCGTTGGCACTTACAAATCGGCAGTCGTAGCCGTCGAGACTAAAATTAACGGGTACCACCAGCAAAGCCGTGGTATCGTGACTTAATGGTACAGTCCATTTGCCACTGCTCATCCGGATCAGCCTCAAAGCTTCATCGTCAAGATCGGTCCCCATGCCCTTGTTGATGGCAGTGTAATACACCTCGCCTTTGGCATTGAGCTTAAACCCTACATTTACCGTGCCCTGAATGCAGTGATGCAACGAATAGGCAGGATAAATGATGTTCCTTTTGATAAAGGCCGACAAGCCCCCTTTTATACTAGGTTGCTGCGCCTGCGCAAAAGTAGAAACGAAGAGCAAAAAAAGGGTGGCTATTCTTATCATGCTTCAATTTACGAATTTTATGGCAAAGCCGATGCAAAAGTCTGTGTTAAAATCAAGGCCGGATCTGGGCAGTTCTGCAAATAGGCCTCGCGCTGGGAGAATTGGCAAACACCTGGATAATCGCCTTTAAGACCGTGCATGTCGAGTATAAGCTGCAAATGCAGGTGTGGCGGCCATTGTCCGTTTTCGGCAGGCTTTCCAAAGTGCGCAAAAGCCTTGCCTTTCGGTATGGTCATGCCTTCGTACAGATTTTGCAACGAGCTTAGCGCTAAATGGCCATACAAGGCATAAAAGGTGAGTTCGTAAAACTGATATTGCAGAATAATCGTAGCGCCGTAATCGCCAAAATTGTTGTTAAACCGAAAGCTGTGTACTTTGGCGTTGTAGCAATTATAAACAGGCGTTCCGGCAGGCCCCCAAATATCTACACCCAAATGCAGGCGTCTAGGTTCTTCGCCTTGGTCAAAATGCGTACTTCTGCTGTAAATGGTGCGATGTTCGTTATAACCGCCAACGCCATAGCGCGCCTTGTTTTTAGCCAATTTTTCATCAACCCAAGCCGAAAAACGACTGGTATCGGCCAAAATGCTTGGGTCAAGCTCAGTATTGTTCGCCGTAAAATCGAAAGGCAAAAGCCGGTCGCTAGCAGGGTCAAAATCTACCACTTTGCCAATGAGGCCAATGTGTTTGTTTATGATTTCTTTAAACGGAAGCATCTTATTTTTTTAAAGGGCGAATCCAAACCTGTATCATTCCATTGGCACCTTGTTGGCCGTAAATCGCGGCCGAAAGCGGCCTGTAATACCTGGTAATAGCATCCAGCTCCTCAAACTTGATTTTTGCCAGCGTTGCGTTTGCCTCATTTGGGCGAACCATTGGCTTTTCAGCCTCAATGGCAAACACTTCCCTAGCTTCGGCAAGTGCTTCACGTTTTTGTTGCTTGGATTGCCTGCTTTTAAGCTCGATGGTGATGAAGCCTTTCGAAAAATCCTCCACACCGAGCGCCTCCTCGGTATTGGCTATCGGATGCATCAGCATTACGCGCAACAAATCCTTAGCCGTTTTGGACTTTAGTTTTCTATTGAGCTTCAAACTATCCTTGGCTTCATAAAATCCCGAATAGGGCAAAAAGTATTCATAGTGGTGTACCGAGGGGATATGATTGTTATAAACCTTTACCAAGCTGTCGATATAGGTTTGGGTCAAGGGCTGGGCCTTGGCCAACAGGGCGCTAACAAAAAGAAGAGCAAAACACAATACCTTTCTCATCAGCCTTTAAAAACATAGACGTAATTATAGATAAAATGCGACAAAGCACCAAAATTCACAAATAGATGCCATATTTCATGGGTATGGAAGTATTTGTACAGCGGTTTGTCCTTGGCATAGAAATAGGTGCCGCCGATGTAAAAAATACCGCCCAAAAAAAGCCATACCAAAGCCATTGCTGGCAAGGTTTCGACCATTTTGGTAACGAACGGAATAATGAGACAGCCCATGGCAATGTAAAGCCCGGTTGATACCGCCTGGTTTTTGAGGCGGTTAAAGATCTTGAGCAAACAACCTACCAGGGCAATAGACCATACCAAGCCGAACAGCAACCAGCGGATCCAGCCCTCAAACACCAGTAGCGCCGTAGGCGTAAACGAGCCGGCAATCATCAAATAGATGCAACAATGGTCGAATTTTTGCCAAAAACGGATGCCATATTCTGTTTTGGGCAGGCTATGGTAAATGGCGCTTACGCTAAACAATACCCAAATGCCAATTCCGTACACATAAGCGGCGGTATAAGCAAAAGAGGTACTAGCCGCCTGCAGCAGCAAATACAAAGCCGGAATGGCCAAAATGGCCGGTACTGCATGGGTAAAAAAATTTCCTGGTTCGCGAATGTACCTATTG
>NZ_JAELUC010000210.1 GCF_016429155.1 Pedobacter sp. ASV12
CCCCCCCCCCCCCCCTTCTCTCATCCCCCCCCCCCCCCCGACATCAACACATGTCGTGGTTCGTCGGCAGCGTCAGATGTGTATAAGAGACAGAGGATATACTGTCTGTGGGGAGTGCTTTTATTTATGGCTACCTCTGCTTTATTTACATTAAAAAATATCAACACTGGGTCCATCAATTTACTTCCGACACCCGTTACCCCACATTAAATTGGCTTCGAAACCTATTAGTAGTAACAGCATTTCTAGGCTTTAGTCTTTTTGTCAACGTTCTGGTCGATAACGCCCATCCAACCCGGACAGCATTTTTCAGGTGGCAATTCTTTTATTTATACCTAACTTTTCTAATCTACTATTTGGGGATAAAAGCCCTTACACTTAAAACTGAAATTATTACAATAAAACAATTGATAGTTGAGCAGCCGATAGAAAAACAAGCGAAATATGAAAACGCAGACCTTGAAGCTGCCAAAACGATAATTCTAAGTGTGCTGGCAGAAAAAAAGATTTTTCTGGACAGTGAGCTTACTTTGCCAAAAATGTCTCAGCAGCTTGCGGTAAGCCCCGGCTTGGCATCAGCAACCATCAATCAGCTATTGGGCAAAACCTTTAGATCATTGGTCAATGAATACCGTATAAAAGAGGTAAAAATCAGACTACAAGATCCGGCTTATAAACACCTATCTCTTTTGGGTATTGCTTTTGAATGCGGTTTCAACTCTGAAGCCAGTTTCTACCGCATCTTTAAAGCTGAAGTCGGTTGCTCGCCCAAAGAGCTGTCTCTTATACACATCTGACGCTGCCGACGAACCACGAC
>NZ_JAELUC010000211.1 GCF_016429155.1 Pedobacter sp. ASV12
CCCCCCCCTCGCCCCATGTCGTGGTTCGTCGGCAGCGTCAGATGTGTATAAGAGACAGCACACAATGCATCAGTATCAAAATGGATGCCCTGGGAATTGGGGTATGTGGATGGGCATACTGGCTTTTGTGCCATAGCACCAGTTTCGAAAGATAATCAGGCACGATTAAGTTATCAGGGGGTTGAATACCTCTCACTGTATCCTTATTTAAATTTAGAAAATGATACAAGCGGATATAGCCAGCTTTGGGTAGAGGAAGGAGGTGGTAGCTATGTTAATTTAACCGCTTGGGTAAGAAACTTTACAAGGCCATTTAAACGTTAATGATATGAAAAGAAAAGCATGTTTCGTTATAATGGGCTTTGGAAAGAAAAAAGATCCCATTTCGAATAGAACGATAGATTTAGATGAGACGTATAAAAAGATTATAAAGCCAGCAGTAACGGCCTGTAATTATAATTGTGTAAGGGCAGACGAAATTTCGGAAAGTGGAATTATTGATCGTAGTATGTTTGCATTACTGATTAATGCAGAACTTGTAATTGCGGATATCACAACATATAATCCCAATGCTTTGTATGAACTTGGTGTTAGACATGCTGTTCGTCCATACTCTACTATTATAATAAAGGAAGAGGAAGATATAAGCCCATTCGATATCAATCATAGTAGGACATTAAGCTATAAACATTTAGGGAATGAAATATCGGCCTCTGAGGCAAAAAAGAGTGTTAGAGAGTTAAAAGATTTGATAATTTCTGTAACAGCTAGTCCGTTAACTGATAGTCCGTTATATTCATTTATTCCAAAAGTTA
>NZ_JAELUC010000212.1 GCF_016429155.1 Pedobacter sp. ASV12
ACCTTATACATCCATACATCATCTCGTTGCATTTTTTAACGCGTTGTAAATGAGTGGTGTTGTGGAAAAATTGAGGAGTAGTTAACTAATAAAAATAGTATTTTTGATAAAATGTTTAGTATGTAAAAAAATAGAGAGAAATAGAAAGAGATATAAAAAATAAAGAGCTAAGCGCTTGCAACACTTAGCTCCTTGAAATTTGTATCGTCTGTACCTGGAAGGTTGAAACGACTTGTATGTGAATGGTAACACGAAATAAAGCTTTTTGTTTCGTATAACCAAAAAATGTTACGGAAAACCGTAAAATACTTTTTCCTTCGATTGTACCCTGAGGCTTAAACGTACCTCTTGTTCTGTACGAAAAAACACGTGATTTGATACAGTTTAACAATGCACCAGCAATGGCGCTGTCTAAATAATCCTTAATTGGGATATTGTAGGCAATGCCAGTAACTGGCTGTGCAAAATTTAATTTAAAAGCTAAAATACAATAGCAGGAAATGGTAAAAGCGGCGATAACCGCAGACATGGATACGTTGGCGAACGTACGCAATTTGAGAATCCTAAAACAGGATTATATACTAAGCGTGATACGCAAACAGGGCAATTTATGGATGTTAAAACATCTGGCGGTAAGTTTAAAGGTATAAGAAAGGAGGAGAAATAAGATGGCGTTACTTACGAGCTCCTACCTTAGAGGTATTTATAATAATAATATAGTCGCATTAAATGAAAGTGTTAAGACCAGAAACTTTAGTGAAAGCACTACATCAACTTTTGATATATTTTTATCGCATAGTTTTCTGGATAGGGA
>NZ_JAELUC010000213.1 GCF_016429155.1 Pedobacter sp. ASV12
CTACGGCTTCCTGGGCAACAGCTTCGGCGCCCCTACGGGTACGCAGGCCGGCGGCGGACGCACCAGGGGACTGCCTACCGGAACGAAGACGAACATCCCGAGCACGGGAGGAATGCTGCTGGCTGTGACCTACTACGACGAAGAGGGCAGAGCGGTGCAGACCAAAAGCGACAACCACCTGGGCGGGACCGACATTGTGGACAACAGCTACAGCTTTGCGGGCGAACTGGTTGCCAGTACCAGGACGCATACGTCCAGCCCGACCGGAACGCCGACAACGATCGCCACCCGCTACGAGTACGACCACATGGGCAGGAAGCTGGCCACGATGGAGGAGATCGACGGGCAGGGCGAAGTAACGCTGGCCAAGCTGGACTACAACGAACTGGGCCAGCTGCGGCAGAAGAACCTGCACAGCACCGACGGCACTGCATTTTTGCAGCATACCAAGTTCGCCTACAACGAGCGGGGCTGGCTGAAGAGCTCGGCTTCCAGCCAGTTCGGCATGGAACTGCGGTACGAGGACGGCACGGCGCCGCAGTTCAACGGCAACATCTCGGGCCAGCTGTGGGGAGCGGGCGGCACGCTGCCGAATGTCTTTGCCTACAGCTACGACAGGCTGAACAGGCTGATAGAAGGAAAGACGACGGCGGGCGTGGCCATGGGCGAAACGCTGTCCTACGATGCGATGGGCAACATCGCTTCGCTGAGCAGGTTTGACGGCACCACGACCAAGACCGGAACCTACAGCTATGCCGGCAACCAGTTGACTGGTATTACGGGCGGGGCATTGGCT
>NZ_JAELUC010000214.1 GCF_016429155.1 Pedobacter sp. ASV12
TGCCCAAACGGTGATACTTGTTTCAAAAACAGGCTATGATAATAATGCAGGAACATTGGCAAAAAGTACAGTAGTTGTTAAGATTAAGAATATAATTGATTTTATCATGATTGACTATTTTAATATTCCCTACAATTTTTCAATTATTTAGAAAGTTAATAAAGCGGGTTTTGGGGAATATTATTAGCAGTGATTTCAATATCGGGGATAAGCCATGTTTGATTATAGGGGCCTATAGGGTTGATGAGTTGCGACCCCCTTTCGGCCTGAATAAGCTGGAATGTATTTGTCCGTTTCATATCAAACCAAGTATTTCCTTCCAATGCAAACTCCCATTTTCTTTCCTTCAAAACAGCCTTTCTGAAATCATCCTGTGTAAGTCCGGAAAGATCGGGCACATTTGTTGGATCTGACTTGTCTACTCTGGCACGTTTACGGACAGCATTAATGTACATATAAGCACCATTAGGGCCATTAATTTCATTTTCAGCCTCTGCAGCGACCAGATACATATCGGCATAACGGATATAGATGAAATTCCAAGGATTAATAACTGTAGATGATGTGGCTCCCTTTGAAATGCCAGTGGTATCAAAATACTTCTGGAAGAAAGGAGCCAGTACGCCACCTTTTACTTTAGGATTTGGATATTGATCCAATATGCCCCATGTTCTTCTACGATCGCCTTTTGGGAAGCTATTGATAAAGCTGGTTGCGGGTACCAGTAAAGGCCTGTACGTATCAGCCGTACCGGTTGCCCCTTGCAG
>NZ_JAELUC010000215.1 GCF_016429155.1 Pedobacter sp. ASV12
CCCCCCCCCCCCCCCCCCCCCCCCCCCCCCCCCCCCCCCCCCCCCCCCCCCCCCCCCCCCCCCCCCCCCCCCCCCCCCCCCCCCCCCCCCCCCCCCCCCCCCCCCCCCCCCCCCCCCCCCCCCACAACTCCCCATGTCGTGGTTCGTCGGCAGCGTCAGATGTGTATAAGAGACAGGGGCCAAAAACATAAAATTATTGTATTGCCACTTTTCGCGAACACCCGCACTTGGTTCCATATAGCGAACCCGTTGGATCAAGCTGTCGCGATTAGATGTATTGAAAACAAACCAAGATAAATCGTAACGCGAAAGACCAGTGCGGTGGCACATCATGTCGCGCACAGTAATCTGATTGTTCATGTTATCATTAAAAAACCGTAGCTGGGGCAAATAGGAAACTGCATTTCCATCCAACGATAATTTACCTTCCTTTTGCAACAAACCCATCAGCGAAGCAGTAAAAGCCTTGGTGCTCGACCCTATGGCAAATAACGTATTAGAGGTTACCGGCTTTTTGTTTTCAAGATCGCGATAGCCAAAACCCTTACTGTAGATTACCTGGTCGCCTTTAACCCTGTCTCTTATACACATCTGTGAAAAAGGGGGGGGGGGGGGGGGGGGGGGGGGGGGGGGGGGGGGGGGGGGGGGGGGGGGGGGGGGGGGGGGGGGGGGGGGGGGGGGGGGGGGGGGGGGGGGGGGGGGGGGGGGGGGGGGGGGG
>NZ_JAELUC010000216.1 GCF_016429155.1 Pedobacter sp. ASV12
CCCCCCCCCCCCCCCCCCCCCCCTCTCTACCCGTGTCGTGGTTCGTCGGCAGCGTCAGATGTGTATAAGAGACAGCCTCCTTTTAATGCAAGCATTTCTGTTGTAGACAATTGCGATAAAATACAATTAACCGCATCTGGTGGTGTTGCTTATCAATGGAATGGAGGCGACACGCCAAACAGTGCAACAAATACTTTCCATACAACAGGCTCCTATATTGTAACCATTACCAATGCCAGTGGCTGTAAAACCTCCCTGTCTAAAGATTTGGTTATTGATAATGCAACCTCGATTAGTGGGGCAACAACAGGCTGTGGCGAAGTAACGCTAACTGCAAGTGGCGGGATTTCCTATCAATGGGATGGAGGCCTAAATCCAAACAGTGCAACAAACACATTTCTCCAAAGTGGACAATATGTAGTAAAAATAACCAGCGCTAAAGGATGTGTGTCTACAACTATTATTGATGTTCAAGTAACCCCTCGGGCATCAGAAGCCAATATTCAAATCAAGTCTACATCAGATGAAACTATTTGCCAAAACACACCTGTTTCCTTTATTGCAGATACTGAAAACGCAGGCAGCTCTCCTACCTATAAATGGTTTAAAAATGGCATATTGGTTTCATCAAGTCCAATTTATACAAGTAATGATTTAAAAAATAACGATGAGATTAAGTGTGAATTGACAAGCAGCATTACGTGTATACAACAATCCACAAAAATGAGCAATTCGATCATTATGAAAATTGCCTCCCCAGTCG
>NZ_JAELUC010000217.1 GCF_016429155.1 Pedobacter sp. ASV12
CCCATGTCGTGGTTCGTCGGCAGCGTCAGATGTGTATAAGAGACAGGGATAAAAAAGGCATACAATTGATCGATAAAAATGGGAAGCCCAGGACGCGGGATCTCTATCCCAGTCTTAGGCTCATGAAAACTGTACAAAAGCGCATTCACGTACAGCTCCTGAAAGCTATGAAACTTCCTGATTATGCGTTTGGTGGTGTAGCAAAAAGAGACAATATTTTGAATGCCAAGATGCATCAGGGAAACAAATTCTTCTTTAATACCGATCTTAGGAACTTCTATCCCGGCATTACCCATCAACAGGTGTTTGAAATGTTCGTCAAAAGGAATTTTTCGCCAACAGCATCGAGGATTCTTACTAAGCTCACGACTTATAAAGGAATGTTACCCCAGGGAACACCAACCTCGCCGTATCTTGCAAACCTCGTTTTTGTAAGCGCAGGTATGGAACTGGAAGAATTGGCAACAAAAAATGGATTAACATTTACCACTTTTGTAGATGACATAACCATCTCTTCCAAGACAGATTTTAAGCCCCTTGTTAACGACATTTTGGCCATCATTACCTCGAAGGGATTTAAGATCAGCCACAACAAAACATTCTATCAGACAAAACAGCCCAAGGTAACCAACGTAATCGTCAACAATAATAACATCCGACTACCAGAAGCATATAAAAAGAAAATTGATGGGTTTGAGGATAAGGAAACGCCTCAAGCCAAGGGTACAAT
>NZ_JAELUC010000218.1 GCF_016429155.1 Pedobacter sp. ASV12
CGAGCTCATGAGTACTGTCTCGTGGGCTCGGAGATGTGTATAAGAGACAGCCCTAAAGCGCCTGTAGGCCAGGCTTGGAAAGCGATCGCCAGTTTGCATAGTAATGATTTTGCCGTGGAAGAAATCAGGTGGGCCAGCGACAGCGTATTTTACATCAAAGGCTATGAAGAAGTTTACCAGCAACAAAAATGGTTAAAAAACTACAGCTATTATCAAGTTGAACTTCCGCAAAACAGTGGCCACCCTAGCATCAACCGGCAGTAGTTTCGAGATCTTGATATACCAATAGCTTGCCCTCAAAACAATACCAAATTTGGTTTTCGGCAACAAAATACGGCGAGGAAGGATCTCTATCTATTTCCCTTTCCAATTTGGCGGTTGGCAGGTGGTAGATGATCATTTTATCGCGTTTGATGATCACAAGTTTTTCGTTGTTGAGGTATTTGGCATCATTGAAATTATCGTAGTAATGGCTATATGGAGTTTCGATAACCTGAATTGGCTTCTTTTCTTCGCTAGGAATGGCATAAACATAAATATTCATATTTCCCGGATAAGTATAATACAGCACTACAAATTCGTCTAGCCTGTAATTAAACGTCAGGTTTCTGAAAGCCCCCTCAAGCCCCACTTCAGCCATATCATAATGTCTGTCTCTTATACACATCTGACGCTGCCGACGAACCACGACATGTGTTTTTATAGGGGGGGGGGGGTTGTTTA
>NZ_JAELUC010000219.1 GCF_016429155.1 Pedobacter sp. ASV12
TGTTCCACATAGGCATCCTCGGTCGGGAATTCTCCTCCCTCCAATACCTGGACCTTATAATTGACCATAAAGTTCTGGATATTTGACATGATCTGCCAGTCTTTCCATCCTTGATTTCTTAAGGCATTGATAAATTCCGGAAATTTCCGATCCTTTTTTAGGTTTTCCAGTGTGAGGTAAGTACACTGCTTTATATTTTCAAACCTATTGGTTATTGCCCGGAGATTAAATTCTCTGTCGTATTTTTTACTTAGGGTATCATTCCATACCATAAATCTGTTCTCCCTTGGCATTGAAAGTTCCGGGAAGTGCTCTTTATCGAATAGATCGGGCTTGAAAGCTTCGAAATCACTTTTCCTGTAAACATCGCGATGCATTTTCTGATAGAGGTTCACTACCAGCTGCTTGGCATCTAATTTCGATTCTTTAAGTAAAATGGCTATCAGTTCTTCAAATTCCTCATCGGGCAATAAACTGATATTGTCCAATATTTGTTTCAATGAGACCATGAGAAAGGCAGCATGGTAATTCATCTCCTTCATTTCTTTCGAATTCGTTCGATGAAGGTACACCTTCCACTTAACTATTTGGTTTGAAGCCAACTGTTCTGGTTGCTGTCTCTTATACACATCT
>NZ_JAELUC010000021.1 GCF_016429155.1 Pedobacter sp. ASV12
CCCCCCCCCCCCCCCCCCCCCCCCCCCCCCCCCCCCCCCCCCCCCCCCCCCCCCCCCCCCCCCCCCCCCCCCCCCCCCCCCCCCCCCCTTTTTTAATGACCCGGCGACCACCGAGATCTACACATGTCGTGGTTCGTCGGCAGCGTCAGATGTGTATAAGAGACAGTTTTGAGGTCGAGCTATGTGGAAACATTTTCAAATATTAACAATGAGTTAAAATAAGGTGCTCCTGTTAGTACCAGGGCTGATTCTTTTGGTACTACTCCTTTCTGCTATAGCCGTTCTGGCCATGGCTGGCAATATGGCGTTTCTTTTGAATAAGTGCGTACGAATAACGTGACATTCTCCTACGCCATTATGATTAGAAATTTACCACTTTCCTTTACAAATCACCTAAAAAGGCAACTTTCTTTAGGCTTTTTGATATTGATGGCAATTATTGCCTTTTGTTTGCTGCTGTCTAATCCTGTTCAGGCACAAACCTACAAAACGCACTACATTGCGCCTGCTCCATGGCAATATTGGAGCGATGCCAATGAATTGGTGGTTACAACCAACACTGCTGGAACTACGGTTAGCGTAAAGAAAAGCGACGGTACCTCGGTAACGACCTTGAATCCAACCCCTGGTAATCCGGCGGTTTATCGTTTTGTGGGCAGTCCGGTTGGTTTAAACAGGAACGCATTGAACACCGTGCTTAATGGTGCCGGCCTGATCGTTTCGGCAAACAACGCCATTTCTGTTAACATCAGGAACGTAGCTTCCGATAATTTGAGCGGCGGTTCTGCATCAGATCAATATATCAAGGGCAATGCTTCGCTGTTCAGTTTTGGCGATCCAGCCATTGGTACTTCGTTTAGGGTAGGTTATTACAGGGATGGCGATTTAAATGGCGTAAGTACAGCAACATCGACTAAAAGGCCGGTTTATTCGGTCATGGCAATCAATGATGGTACTACAGTTAAATTAAACGGAACGGCAGTGACCACGTTAAATGCCGGTCAAAGCTATATTCTACAAGCGACTTTGGGTAGTTTGGTAGAAACATCGGGCCCGGCGGTAATGAATACCGGTATCAACGTTGATGCCCCCGCCGGTTGTGGCGATGGTGCGTTTAACCCGGTACCGCCGATTACTTCATTAGGTAGCGAATACATTGTAGTGCGTGGTGCCGGCAACAATACGGCCGAGCAAACCACCATTGTGGCTACCGAAGCCAACACCAGTGTAACGGTTTACGACTTCAGTTCGGCCGGTGTATTGCAATCGGCAAATACCTATAATTTGGTGGCTGCGGGTAGCTTTGTAACTTTTGCCAACGGTGTTGCAGGTTCGGGCTCGGGTTCGGGGCAAACCGGCGATCAAGGTTCTGGTTCTCGTATCGTGGCTACCAAAAACATCGTAGCTTATTCGGGTACGGCCAACAACTGCGAAGTTGATGTGGCTACACTCGCCCCGATTTCTAGTTGCGGAGGCTCATTAAAGGCCGAAACCTATAAGTTTAGGGATTATACAGGTAGCGATCTTCCTTATTTTGCCTATATCATTACCAAAAGCCCAACTGAGAAAGTTTATTTGACTACCACAGGCGGCTCGCCTTCGTATACCAATGTTGATATCGAAACCTTATCAGGCGCTCGTCGTCAGTTGGGTAGCTCAGGTGCTTATGTAATTGATTTTACGAACACCAATATCGGATCGCCAAACTCTTTTACCTTAACCAGTGATTCGAGATTGACGGTAGCGATGGTGCAATCGGGCGGTGGTTTCTCGATGTCGAACTTCTTGTCGCCATTGCCAGAGCAGGCCTTAAAACCTACTTATACGCAATCTGATTGTGCTTCGGCTACTTTAACCGCCGATCCTTCCAGCTTGCCACCTTACCAATGGTATTTAGATGGCAATCCGATTAGTGGTGCAACCAGCAATACTTATGTAGCGGCTGTTTCAGGTTCTTATACAGTGACTTCCAAACTAGATTGTGGCTATAGCGCGCAATCTATTCCTGTTGTATTGGCACTTTGCAACGTTGATTTATACGTTAACAAAACCATCAGCAACCCTACGCCGGCCGTTAATTCGACCGTGGTGTTTACCATCAAGGCCACCAATTCAAGCACAGCTTCTGGAACGGTAACAGGTACGGGCAACGCTATAGGCGTGTCGGTGAATGATCTTTTGCCTTCGGGCTACACTTATGTGTCGAGCAATCCAGCGCCGGGCACTTCTTATAATCCAACTACCGGTTTATGGTCTATTGGTGCCATGAATCCTGGACAGCAGTTGACATTAACTATCTCGGCAATTGTTAAGAGCACCGGAAACTATACCAATACGGCTACCATTTCTGGCCCGCAGGCTGATCCAGTTCTTTCAAACAATACTTCATCGGTTACGCCTACACCGGTTTCCATTACACTAACCAGTGCCAATGGTACCGACGCGCAATCTATTTGTAAAGGCGGTGCCATTACCAATATTACCTATAGCTTAAGTGGAAGCACCAATGGAACGGTATCGGGTTTGCCGGCAGGTGTAAATGGCGTCTATGATTCAAGTACAAAAACCTTTACCATTAGCGGTACGCCAACAGAGCCAGCAAGCGGTACACAAACTTTTACCTATACCGTAAATTCTATCAGTGGTTCTACCACGGTTTCTACTACAGGTACCATTACGGTAAACGGAGATGTGGGTACGCCTGTATTTGCATTGGGTTCAACTTCTACACGTTGTCAGGCGCCGGGTACTACAAGTTACACGGCTACGGCTGCCAATAGTTCGAGTATGAGCTATGCCATTAGTCCTTCCAGTGCAGGCGTAATCAATTCTTCTACCGGTGTGGTTACCTGGTCGTCTACTTTTAACGGTACGGCTACCATTACGGCAACGGCCACCGGAGTTTGTGGCACTAAATCGGCTACTCATACCGTAACGGTAACAGCTACGGGTGTTATTACAGGCTCATCGCCGGTTTGTTCGGGTACTACAGGTACACTTACTTTGGGTAGCACTACAGCTAGTGTGGTACGTTGGGAAGCTTCAACAGACAACGGCAACACTTGGTCTAACATTGCCAATACCACCAATACTTATACGTATACCAATATTCAGGCTACTACTATTTTTAGGGCGGTAGTGAGCGGTAATGGCTGTACCAATGCCTATTCAACAACTGCAACCATTACGGTAACTCCAAAACCAGCGGTTAATAACCAAACTTATACCTTATGCCAAACCGGTAATTTTAATTTTGCCCCGATTGACGTACCAACCGGTACTACTTATACTTGGTCGGCACCAACGGTCACTGGAGGTACGGTAAGTGGAACTACAGCAGGAACAAACCAGGGTTCGGTTAACCAAACCTTAACCAATACAGGTACAACGGTAGCTACGGTAACTTATACGGTTACGCCTACTTATTCGTCGTGTTCGGGCAGTTCTTTTACCATTACGGTTACGGTTGTGCCTACCTTAACGGCAAGTGCAACTAATCCGGCGGCCATTTGTACAGGTTCTTCATTCAGTGTCAATCCTACCAGCAACGTATCAGGTACCACTTATACTTGGACAGCAGCTTTGCAAAGTGGTACGGCAAGCGGATTTAGTAACCAATCAACACCGGTAAGTTCGCCAATTAGTCAAACCCTAACCAATACCACGGCCGCAAATGCTGTGGTAAGATATACCGTAACACCAATTTATAATGGTTGCAGCGGCAATACCTTTACTTTTGATGTAACTGTTAATGCAGTAATCGGCAACAATACCATTTCGGGTACACAAACCATTTGTGCCGGAAGTACAGCAAGTTTAACCGGCGCGGCACCAACTGGAGGCAATGGTACTTACACCTATTTGTGGCAGCAAAGTACCGATGGCGGGAACAACTGGGCAGCTGCCAGTGGCACAAATAACGGCCAGCATTATACCACTGCTACTTTAAGTCAAACGACGCAATACCGCAGGATTGTGACTTCAGGGCCATGTGCCTCGAACACCAGTACGGCGGTTACAGTAACGGTTAATCCGGTAGCCACTTTGGTATTGACCAGCGGAACGGCAGATCAAACCATTTGTGCCGGAAGCAGCATGAGCGATATTGTATATACTTATGGCGGATCGGCAACAGGGGCAACAGTAACTGGTGTGCCGGCGGCAAATTATACCATTAATACCGCCAATAAAACAGTAACCATTAAAGGTGCGGTAGCGGCTACTTCAACCTATGTAATTAATACTACCGGTCAGGCAGCGCCATGTAACCCGGTTAGCTTGAGCGGTATCATTACCGTAAGCCAAGCGGCTACTTTAGTGTTGACCAGTGGATCGGCCAGTCAGGCGATTTGTGCCGGAGCTAGTGTTTCTCCGGTTGTTTATACTTATGGTGGATCGGCAACAAATGTAACGGTTACTGGTTTGCCCGCAACAAACTATACGATTAACACCACTAACCAAACCGTAACCATAAGCGGTGCAGTAGCCTCGACTTCAAATTATACTATTTCAACTACCGGACAAACTGCGCCATGTGCTGCGGTTTCATTGAGCGGTACCATTACAATAAATCCGTTGCCCACAGCAACCATAGGCGGAACCACAGTGGTTTGTCAAAATGCAGCAACTCCGAATGTAACCTTTACGGGCGCCAATGGAACCGCTCCTTATACTTTTACCTACAAAATTAATGGCGGTGCCGATTTGACCGCAACCACCACCAGTGGCAATAGTGTAACTGTAGCGCAACCAACTGGAACTGCCGGAACTTTTGCCTACACTTTGGTTAGCGTAAAAGATGCCAGTTCAACAACTTGTACGAACGCACAAAGCGGAACCGCAACCATTACGGTTAATCCATTGCCAACGGCAAGTATTGCTGGTACAACAACTGTTTGTCAGAATGCGGGAACACCAAACGTAACCTTTACCGGTGCCAATGGAACCGCACCGTATACCTTTACCTATAAAATTAACAATGGCAGCGACCTTACCGTTACCACTACCAGTGGCAATAGCGTAACCGTAGCACAGCCAACAGGAACCGCCGGAACATTTACCTATACTTTGGTCAGTGTAAAAGATGCCAGTTCAACAACTTGTACGAACGCACAAAGCGGAACAGCAACCATTACGGTTAATCCATTGCCAACGGCAACCATCGGCGGAACCGCAACAGTGTGTCAGAATGCCACGGCGCCAAACGTAACTTTTACTGGGGCCAACGGAACGGCTCCATATACCTTCACTTATAAAATTAATGGCGGTGCCGATTTGACCGTGACCACCACCAGTGGCAATAGTGTAACCGTGGCACAGCCAACAGGAACCACCGGAACTTTTGCCTACACTTTGGTGAGTGTAAAAGATGCCAGTGCTACCACTTGTATCAATGCGCAAAGTGGTACGGCTACGATTACCGTAAATTCAACACCTAAGGGATTTAACGATGCCGTTACGTTAAATTGCACCGGCGTATTGGCTTATAATTTACAGGCCAACGTAAACAATACGGCCAATGGAGGTAACGCTGTAGCATCTTCGTTTGCTTGGACAGTAAGTTCTAACCCCAATGTAATTGGCGAGACGGCCGGTTCTGGAAATTCGATAAACCAAACTTTATATAATACCAGTACAACGGTTCAAACCGTAACGTATACGGTTACGCCAACTGCATCGGGTGCGGGTACTTGTGCAGGCAGCACCTTTACGGTTACAGTAACAGTGCCAGTTTGTTCTTCGATCTCGATTACTAAAACTGCAAATACCAGTTCAGTAACTGTTGCTGGTACCGTGATCAATTATACCATCACGGTAGTGAACACAGGCAATGCCAATCAGAATAACGTGGTTGTCAGCGATCCGTTGCTGGGTGGAGCCTTGACTTCGCCTGTTAAAACGGGTGGCAACCAAGATGCTATTTTGGAAAAGGGCGAAACCTGGACTTATGCCGGTAGCTATACCGTAACCCAAAGCGATTTGAATAACAACGGTAATCCAACTGCAAACGGCAAGATTACCAATACTGCTACGGTTAAAACAACCGAAATTCCTGCTGGCCAAAGTGCAACCGCCGAGGCGACCTTAAACCTGAATGCTGCCGTTAGCCTGGTTAAAACCGGTTCACTTAACCTTTCAGGCAACACCATTACCTACAATTTTACGGTTAAAAACGAAGGTAACGTGACGCTAAATAACTTAAGTATTGTTGATAGCAAGGTTACCGGTCCGATTACGGTTACGCCATCAACCTTGGCACCAGGCGCCACTGCCACCGCTACCGCAACTTATAGCATTTCGAATACAGAAAAGGTAGGGGGTAGCGTAAGCAATAGTGCAACAGTTACAGGTAAAGATCCTCAGAACAACAATGTAACCGATATTTCGGGTACGGCCACAAATAACAACACGCCAACCGTTACGCCAACTGGTGTTTATGCAGCAGATGATTCAGGCTCGGCAAATGCGGTAGCTGGCGGTACAGCAGTAAATAATGTGTTGGCCAATGATAAACTCAATGGCAATCCTGCTACTTTAAGCAACGTAACCTTGACTTTGGTTTCGACCAGCAGTCCTAAGGTAATGTTGGATGAAGCTACGGGAAAAGTGATAGTAGCTCCAAATACGCCAGTAGGTACTTATACCTTGGTTTACCAGATTGAAGATATCGCAAATCCGGGAAATGTAAAGACCGCTACTGTTACGGTAAACGTAGTAAACGGCGATTTGATTGCCACCAACGATAGTGGCACTGCCAATGCGGTTGCCGGTGGTACTGCGATTTCGAATATCCTGGCAAACGATCTTTATAATACTTCTTTACCAGCTACAACTTCAAATGTAACCATTGCCGAGGTGCCTGGTAGCAATACCAGTGCAGGCAAAGTAACTCTCAATACAGCAACAGGCGAAGTAAAGGTTGCGCCAAATACCCCGGCGGGTACTTATTACATCGATTATACCATTACCGACAAACTTGACAACAGCAAGACCTCTACTGCACGTATAGAAGTAGTGGTAAGTACCGGTGCATTGTTGGCAACCGACGATTCTGGAAGCGTAAATTCGGTAGCCGGTGGTACAGCAGTTAGCAATGTTTTAACCAACGATACCTACAACGGTGGCAGTGCGGCAAATTTTGGCAATGTTACCTTGGCCGAAGTGTCGGGTAGCAATACCAGTGGCGGCAAAGTAACCCTGAATACCGCTACAGGCGAAGTGAAGGTAGCGCCAAATACTCCTGCTGGCGTATATAAAATTGATTATACCATTACAGATAAGCTCGATAACAGCAAAGTTTCTACGGCTACCATTACCGTAACTGTGGCATCGGGTGCCATAGCAGCAACCAACGACTCAGGTACTGCAAATACCGTAACCGGAGGTGTTGCTATTGCCAACATATTAAGCAATGATACCTACAATGGCGGCAGTGCGGCAAGCTTGAGCAATGTAACCCTAACCGAAGTATTGGGTAGCAATAATAGTGGAGGGAAGGTAACCTTAAATGTAGCCGATGGATCGGTAAACGTAGCGCCAAATACTCCGGCTGGGGTTTATACCATCGATTATAAGATTACTGATAAACTCGACAACAGCAAAACTTCTACAGCAACCATTACGGTAACCGTAGGCGCTGGCACATTAACCGCTACCAACGATTCGGGAACTTCGAATACGGTAACTGGCGGTGTTGCCATTGCAAATATTTTAGCGAACGATAAATATAACGGTACTGCTACTGCCCCAGGTTTGGCCAATGTAACCATTACTGAGGTAGCCGGCAGCAACACCAGTGCAGGCAAGGTAACCCTTAATGCAGCTGATGGCTCGGTAAACGTAGCTCCGAATACTCCGGCTGGGGTTTATACCATCGATTATAAGATCACCGATAAGCTCGACAACAGCAAAACCTCAACCGCCACCATTACCGTAACTGTAGCAGCTGGCGCCCTGGTGGCCACCAACGATAACGGTACTGCGAATACGGTTACAGGCGGTACGGCAGTCGGCAATGTGTTGGCAAACGATAAGTACAATGGCACTTCAAATGCGCCATCTTTAACCAATGTAACCATTACTGAAGTACCAGGTAGCAACACCAGCGCAGGCAAAGTAAGCCTGAATACTGCCGACGGCTCAGTAAAAGTAGCTGCAAACACTCCGGCAGGTACTTATACCTTAAATTATACGATTACCGATAAACTTGATAACAGCAAAACCTCAACCGCAACTGTAACCGTAGTGGTTGGAGCTGGTGCAATTGTAGCAACTGGTGATTCGGGAACCTCCAATACCGTAACCGGTGGCACTGCTATTGCCAATGTATTGGCTAATGATACTTATAACGGTGGCACTTCGGCAAGCTTAACCAACGTAACCTTGATCGAAGTGGCAGGCAGCAATACCAGCGCAGGCAAAGTAACCCTCAATGTTGCCGATGGTTCGGTAAATGTAGCACCAAACACGCCAGCGGGTGTTTATACATTCGATTATAAGATTACAGATAAACTCGACAACAGCAAAACCTCAACGGCTACCGTTACAGTAACCGTAGGTGCGGGCACACTAACTGCAAACAATGATGCCGGTACGGCTAATACCGTTACAGGTGGAGTGGCAGTGGCCAATGTATTGGCCAACGATAAGTACAATGGAACTGCATTGGCACCAACTTTAACCAATGTAATGCTAGCCGAAGTGGCAGGTAGCAATACCAGCGCCGGCAAAATAACCCTGAATACTGCCGATGGTTCGGTAAACGTAGCGGCAAACACGCCGGCTGGTGTTTATACACTAGATTACAAAATCACCGACAAGCTCGACAATAGCAAAACTTCGACCGCTACCGTTACCATCACCGTAGCTTCGGGTGCCTTGGTGGCGACTAACGATAATGGAAGCGCCAATAGCGTAACCGGCGGTACGCCAATTGCCAATGTATTAACCAACGATAAATACAACGGCACTTCATCAGCTCCAAATTTAACCGATGTAACCTTAGCCGAAGTGGCCGGTAGCAATACCAGCGCCGGCAAGATAACTTTGAATACTGTCAATGGCTCTGTAAATGTAGCCGCCAATACTCCGGCGGGTGTATATACTTTCGACTACAAAATCACCGACAAGCTCGACAACAGCAAAACCTCAACCGCTACTGTTACCATTACCGTAGCTTCGGGTACTTTGGTGGCCACTAATGATAATGGCACAGCCAATAGCGTAACCGGCGGTACTGCAGTTGGCAATGTGCTTAGCAACGACAAATACAATGGTACTGCTACGGCACCAAGTTTGGTTAATGTAGCTTTAGCCGAAGTAGCTGGTAGCAATACGAGTGCAGGCAAAGTAACCTTGAATACAGCCGATGGTTCGGTAAGGGTAGCCGCAAATACACCAGCTGGTACCTATACTTTAGATTATACCATTACCGATAAGCTGGATAACAGCAAAACTTCTACCGCTACAGTTACTGTGATTGTTTCTTCCGGAGCGCTACTGGCCTCGAACGATTCGGGCAGTGCCAATACGCTGAATGGCGGTACTGCAGTTGGCAATGTGCTAGCCAACGATAAATACAACGGTACATCTTCGGCACCAACTTTAACCAATGTAACTTTGGCCGAAGTGGCCGGTAGTAATACCAGCGGGGGCAAAGTAACCCTGAATACGGCCGATGGTTCGGTAAAAGTAGCGCCAAATACGCCAGCGGGTGTTTATACCCTTGATTATATCATTACCGATAAACTCGATAACAGCAAAACCTCAACCGCTACTGTTACGGTAACAGTGTCATCAGGCGCTATTCTAGCTTCGAATGATTCGGGTACCTCAAACTCGGTAAATGGCGGTACGGCAATTGCTAATATCCTAACCAACGACACCTACAACGGAGGCGTGGTGGCAGGCATAAGCAATGTAACCATTGCCGAGGTTCCGGCCAGCAACACCAGCGGAGGCAAAGTAACCCTGAATACGGCCGATGGTTCGGTAAAAGTAGCACCAAATACACCTGCAGGAGTATACACTCTCGATTATACCATCACCGATAAGTTGGATAACAGCAAAAGCTCAACAGCCCGTATTACCGTAACTGTTGCCTCGGGTGCAGTTTTTGCAGCCAACGATGCCGGTACAGCCAATACGGTTAATGGCGGCGTGGCTATTGCCGATATCCTAACCAACGATACCTATAACGGCGGTGCAAGTGCTAGCTTGAGCAATGTAACCATTGCAGAAGTTCCGGCCAGCAATACCAGCGGTGGCAAGGTAACCTTAAATACAGCAACAGGCGAGGTAACGGTTGCGCCAAATACACCAGCCGGAACCTATCTTATCGATTATACCATTACCGACAAGTTGGATAACAGCAAAACCTCAACAGCCCGCATTTCCGTAATCGTGGCTTCGGCAAGCATTGCGGCAACCAACGATGCCGGTAGCATTAATGGTCTGAATGGCGGTACGGTAGTTAACAATGTATTGGCCAACGATACCTACAATGGCGGTGCGCAAGCCACTTTGGCTAATGTTAACCTTTCGCAGGTTTCGACCACCAACAGCAATGTAACGCTTGATGCAACTACTGGTCAGGTAAAGGTAGCTCCTGGAACTACAGCTGGTACTTATATGCTTGTTTACCAAATCGTAGACAAGTTAGATCCGACGCAGGTAAAACAGGCTACAGTAACCGTTACCGTAACGGCACCAGTAATGGTAGCCCTAAACGATGCAGGTGCAATTAATGGAGTTACCGGCGGAACGGCTGTTGCAGATGTATTGATTAACGACAAATACGATGGCAACCCAGCGACGTTGGCCAATGTAACCCTGTCGCAAATTTCTTCAACCAGTGCTAACGTAACCTTAGATCCTGCAACTGGTCAGGTCAATGTAGCTCCAGGAACTCCAGAGGCCATTTATACCTTGGTTTATCAAATTACCGATAAATTAAATCCAACTTTGACCAAACAGGCTACCGTAACAATCAACGTAAGTGCGGCGCCAATGATTGCCTCGGATGATTCTGGATCGATCAATGGTTTAGTAGGAGGTACGCCGGTTAACAATGTATTGGCCAACGACAACTATAATGGCCATACGCCTACCTTGGCGGATGTGAACCTTACACAGGTGTCAAGCACTAGTCCTAATGTAACTTTGGATGTAGCGACAGGCAAAGTAAACGTAGCGCCAAATACACCGGCAGGTACTTATATCTTGGTTTACCAAATTGAAGACAAATTAAATCCTGGTCAAACCAAACAGGCTACGGTAACCATTACTGTCGATCCTCCGGCATTGGCCGCTTCTAACGATAGCGGTTCAGTAAATGGCTTGCCAGGTGGCGTTGCAGTAGCCAATGTATTATTGAACGATACTTACAACGGTGCAACGGCAACAGTTGGTCATGTAACCATCAGCCAGGTTTCTACCACCAGCCCTAAAGTAACTATCGATCCAGCTAATGGCTCTGTTAATGTAGCTGCAAATACGCCGGCAGGTGTTTATACCTTGGTTTACCAAATAGAAGATAAATTAAATCCAGGTTTGACCAAACAGGCCACGGTAAGCGTTACGGTTACCGCCCCGGCATTGAATGCGTTAAACAACAGTGGTTCGGTAAATGGATTGACTGGCGGAACAGCCGTAAACAATGTATTGAACAACGATTCTTACAATGGGGGTCCGGCCACTTTGGCTAATGTAAACCTTACCCAGGTTTCAACCAATAATCCAAACGTAACCTTGGATGTAACTTCTGGCAAAGTAAATGTAGCAGCAAACACGCCAGCAGGAAATTATGTGTTGGTTTATCAGATCGAAGACAAGCTAAATCCAGGGCAGACCAAGCAAGCTCAGGTTATGGTTACGGTTACCGCTCCGCCTATGGTTGCTTTAGACAATAGCGGTTCTGTAAACGGTTTAACTGGCGGTACCGCTATACCAGATGTGCTGAACAACGATACCTATAATGGTGTCACAGCCACTTTAGCCATGGTCAACCTCAGTCAGATTTCGACCACAAACTCTAATGTTACGCTTGATCCGGCTACAGGCAAGATAAACGTAGCACCAAATACAGCTGCCGGAACCTATACTGTAGTTTACCAAATCGAAGATAAATTAAACCCAGGCTTAACCAAGCAGGCCTCGGCTATTGTCACTGTAACGGCGCCGTCGTTGTTGGCTACTAATGACAGCGGTTCTGTAAATGGCTTAACTGGCGGTACGGCAATTAACACCGTGCTTTGGAACGATGCCTACAACGGTAATCCAGCTACGCCATCCGACGTAACCATTACCCAAATTTCGACCAGCAATCCTAACGTAAGCTTAGATGTAGCCACTGGCGAAGTAAATGTAGCAGCAAACACGCCAGCCGGAACCTATACCTTGGTTTACCAGATCGAAGACAAATTGAACCCCGGCCAAACCAAACAAGCAACGGCAACCATATCGGTTACTGCACCAATGATGGTAGCCACTGGTGATAGTGGTTCTGTAAATGGCCTGACTGGCGGTACTGCCGTAAACAATGTATTGTGGAATGATACCTACAACGGCGACCCAGCCACTTTGGCTAATGTAAACCTTACCCAGGTATCGACCAGCAACCCGAATGTAACTTTAGATCCGACTACTGGCAAAGTAAACGTAGCGCCAAATACGCCTGCAGGTACTTATACTTTGGTTTACCAGATCGAGGATAAATTAAATCCAGGCCAAACCAAACAGGCTACAGTAACCATTACGGTAAATGCGCCGGCCATGGTGGCTAACAACGATGGCGGTACAATAAACGGCCTTACAGGTGGCACCGTGGTAAACAATGTATTAACCAACGATACCTACAATGGCAATCCGGCTACTTTGGCTGACGTAACCCTTACCCAGGTATCGACCAGCAACCCGAATGTAACTTTAGATCCGGCTACCGGCAAAGTAAACGTAGCGCCAAATACGCCGGCCGGAAGCTATACCGTGGTTTACCAGATCGAAGATAAATTGAACCCAGGCCAAACCAAACAGGCAACCATCACCGTAGTGGTAGATGCGCCTGTAATGATGGCCAACGACGACAATGGCAGCATCAACGGACTTAGTGGAGGCACGGCTATCAACAATGTATTGGTGAACGATACCTATAATGGCAATCCGGCAACTTTAGCTAGCGTAACCCTTACCCAGGTATCAACCAGCAACCCTAATGTAACCTTAGATGTAGCCACAGGCAAAGTAAACGTAGCACCAAATACACCTGCTGGAACTTATACCGTGGTTTACCAGATCGAGGATAAATTAAATCCCGGCCAAACCAAACAGGCTACTGCAACCATTACTGTAAACGCACCAGCTATGGTAGCCAGCAATGACAACGGTACTGCCAACGGCTTAACCGGTGGCACTGCAGTAACCAACGTATTGGCTAACGATACCTACAACGGCAATCCGGCCACTTTGGCTGATGTAACCCTTACGCAGGTATCAACCAGCAATCCTAATGTAACCTTAGATCCAACAACAGGAGCGGTAAATGTGGCGCCAAACACGCCGGTAGGTACTTACACCATCGTTTATCAGATAGAAGATAAATTGAATCCTGGCCAGACCAAACAGGCTACGGTAACCATTACGGTAACTACCGGTGCTATTGCGGCTTTGCCAGATCAAGGTACCGCCAACGGATTTACCGGAGGAGTTGCCGTAACCAATATCCTGACTAACGATACCTATAATGGCGGTACAAAAGCTACTGCAGGAACAGTTAATATTGTACAGCTTTCAACCAGTAATCCGAAAGTAAACATTGATCCGGCCACAGGCATGGTTAACGTGGCTGCAGGTACATTGCCTGGAAGCTATACCTTGCACTACGAAATTACCGATAAGCTGGATGCCAGCAAAAAAGACAATACTACCGTAACCGTAGAGGTGCCAAATTGGATAACAGACCTGTCGATTACCAAAATAGCGAACAAAGCAGGGGTAGAACCTAACGAAAGCATCAGCTATTTGCTAACCATTAAAAACATGGGTCCGGCAACGTTGTTGGCTGGCAAGGTAATCGGACTGACCGAAAACCTGCCTGCAGGTTTAGAAAATATAACCTATAGCGCAACAGGTGGTTCTTACGATGCGGCCGGTCATACCTTTACCATTGGTACCGATTTATTGGCCAATCAAACAGTAACGGTAACCGTAACCGGTACCATTGCACCAAACTTTGCCCAGGCTAACATTTTGAACTCGGCAAGCGTTGATGTGGCATCGGGTACCACAGACCCTGATCCGAGCAATAATACCGCTACCACTACGACTACCGTGCTCAAGGGTGGGGTAAGTCTGATTAAAACGGCTGCAATCAGTGCCGATAAAAACCAGATTACCTATACTTTCACTATTACCAATACGGGTAGCGTGCCATTGAGCGATATATTGTTGAACGACACGAAATTAGGCCTCAACAAAATCATTCCTGGTATTTTGGCAGTAGGCGCAAGTATAGTGCAAACCGAAGTTTATACTTTAACGCAGGCTGATAAAGATTTGGGTGCGGTAACCAATACCGCCACGGTAACTACCAAATCGCCGGCAGGCAATACCATTACCGATATTTCTGGAACCGATGGTACCAACAATACCCCAACGGTAACCACAATTGATGGTACGGCGGCCATGACCTTCACCAAGGTGGCCAACAACGCCGTGAGCAAGGCAGGCGATGTGATCAACTATACCTTGGTGGTTAAAAATACAGGTAACGTTACCATAAGCAATATAACAGTTGCTGATGCCGGAGCCGATGCCGGAAGTATTATACCAGCTACTATTGCCTCGATTTTGCCAGGCCAAACAGCTACGGTAACAGCCAAGCATACTGTAACGCAGGCCGAAGTAAATGCAGGAAGCTTTAGCAACCAGGCGAATGCAACAGCCAAAGATCCGAAAGGCAATAACGTCAATAAGGTGTCCGACGATCCGAATACGCCGGCGGCCAACGATCCAACAGTTGTAAAAATTGGTGCAACACCATCAATGACCTTAACCAAGGTAGCTAACAACTCGGGCATCAAGGCAGGCGATGTAATCAACTATACCTTGGTGGTAAAAAATACAGGAAACGTAACGCTGACCAATGTTGTCGTAGCCGATGCCGGTGCCGATGCCGGCAGCATTTTGCCAGCAAGCATCGCTTCGATATTGCCTGGTGCTTCGGTTACCGTGACTGCTAAACACACCTTGACACAGGCGGAGATTAATGTGGGTACTTTCAGCAACCAGGCTAGCGTTACCGGAAAAGATCCGGCAAATAATACCGTTTCGAAACCTAAGTCAGATGATCCGAATACGCCTGAACCAGATGATCCAACGGTAGTGGTATTAACACCTAATGCCAATTTGGTTACGGTAAAAACGTTGAAAAACACTGCGCAGACCTCTTATGTGCCTGGCGATGAAGTGCCTTTCCTCATTACCATAACCAACAACGGCCCAAGTGCGGCCAGCAATGTAAAGGTGGTCGACTATGCTCCTGCAGGTACAAGCATTAGCAAATGGAAAGCAACAGCAACAGGTTTTACTTTAACCAACACCAGCGGCATGGGCAACTTAGACCAAACCATAGCCCTGATGCCTAATGGCGCACAAGTGGTTTTCGAGGTAACCGTAAAAACAGATAATGGTTCGTCGAGCCCAAGCCTGGCAGCGCAACCTTTGGCTAACACCGTAAAAGTAACAACTGCTACGCCAGACCTGACCACTGTGGGAGACGTGCCAACCACCACGCCAATTCCGGCAACCATCATGAACGATCTGTCGATTACCAAAACGTCAGACCATAATACGCCGACCGGAACAGATACGCCATTCGATTACACCATTACCATTAAAAACAATGGTTTCTTTACAGCCAATGGCGTGGTAGTTACCGATGTATTGCCAGCCGGGTTAAGCTACGTATCAAACCAAGCTACTGCAGGTACGGCCAGCTTCAGCAACGGCACAGCCACCTTGAGCTGGAACATCAGTACATTGGCTGCGGGTGCAACGGCAACACTTACCTTAAAAGTAAAAGCGAACATAGGGGGTATCATCAGCAATACCGCTAGTGTAAAAGCTTTAGAAGGCGATCCAAATACAGCGAACAATACAGCAACCGATCTCAAGGAAATTTTTGTATTCAATACCAAACCAAATGTAATTACGCCAAATGGCGATGGCAAGAACGACACCTTCGTAATCGATGGGCTGGAGCTTTATCCAGAAAACAATATCCGAATCTTTAACCGTTGGGGCAATGAGGTTTTCCATAGCAATGGCGCTTACAAAAACGATTGGAATGGTAACGGACTCAATGAAGGTACCTATTACTACTTGCTCAAAGTAAAAGATTCGAAAGGTAATTGGTCGGTATCAAAAGGTTACATCACATTATTAAGAAATAACTAAGATGATAAAGAAAGGTCTCTTCCTATTCGCATTGCTAGTGGCTGCCTTCGTGGGCAGGGCGCAGCAAGATGCACAATATAGCCAATATATGTTCAATGGTGTGTATATCAATCCTGCCTATGCAGGTTATAAAGAGCAGTTGAACATCCATAGTTTTTACAGAAACCAATGGACAGGCATTACCGGATCGCCTAAAAGCATGTCGCTGGCCGTTGATGCCATTGCCAATCAGGGCAACGTAGGCTTAGCTTTTCAGGTATCGAGCGATAAGCTCGGGGCCCAGAGCAACGTATCGGCCTATGCCAGCTATGCCTATCGTTTAAGAGTAGGACAGTCTGAAGATTCGCGCCTGGCGTTTGGTTTGGGCGTTGGCGTTATGCAGCAAGGCCTTGATGGCGAAAAACTGAATGCCAGGGATGCAGGCGACAACTACATTCCGGTAAACAACCAGAACGTACTTGCACCCGATGCCCGTGCTGGGGTATTCTATTCAGACGATAGGTTTTATGCCGGTTTCTCGGTCGATAACCTCATTGCACAATACATCATCAATAAGAAAAACCTGAGTGTTTACTTCCAAACACCCAAAGCACACTACTACCTTACTGCCGGTATGTTGTTGCCCATTAACGAAGAAGTGCAGCTTAAGCCGTCGTTCCTGTTGAAAGACGACCGTGGCGGTCCAACCAGCTTGGATTTAAATGCCTTTGTGCTTTTTGGCAACCGGTTTTGGATTGGTGGCAGCTACCGTACGGCTGTAAAGCTCTACAACAAGAGCTACCTGCAAAACGACCTGCAAAAAACCAATTCCATTGTAGGTATGGTTGATTTTTATGTCACTCCAACCGTCCGTGTAGGCTATGCCTACGACCAGTCGATCAGCAAACTGGCCGGTTATAGCGGCGGTTCGCACGAGATCTCGATAGGTGTAACCATCAGGCCAAAAGAAATTATAAGAATGCTCACTCCAAGATATTTCTAAACAATGCAGCTCAAAACGAACAATAAAAAATATCAAATGATGCACAGAGGCAAATGGTTGTTTTTAGGTTTGCTGGCCATGGGCCTTCAAACCAAGGCACAGTATGTATTGCTGAAGGCAGACGAAGAATTCAGGCTTTTCCATTACAGTACAGCCATTGGTTTGTATACCGAAGCCTATCAGAAAAAACCAACTACACATGCCATTGAGCGTTTGGCCGCCTGCTACAGACTAACCAAAGACTATCCGCAGGCCGAAAGCTGGTACGCCATGCTGGTTAAGGAAAAAGGAGCAAAGCCCGAAGCCTTTTTGTACTATGGAGATGCCTTGCGCAACAATTCTAAATATGCTGAAGCAAAAATACAGTACCAAAAATACGGCGAGCTGAATAGGGATTTGCCTGCCACGCAAAAGAGCATGCTCGTTTTGTCGTGCGACTCGGCATTGAGCTGGATGAAAAGCCCCAAAAGCTTGGTGCTTAACAATAAAAAAAATATCAATAGTGTGAGTGAGGATTGGGGAGCAGTAACTTATCAGGGCGGCATTGTTTTTACATCCGACAGAAGAAATGCATTGGTGCAGGAAGAAGTGAAGAAGAATAGGCCATTTCTGAAATTTGATGAAGCGAACATTGCGCCTGATAAGGTTACTTATGGCTGGACCGGCAACAATTACCTGCGCCTGTATGTCCAAAAGGGAACAGATAGCGCAACGCTTTTTCCGTTTAACGCCGGATCTGAATACCATGTGGGCGCCGCTACTTTTACCGCCGACGGCAACGAAATGTATTTTACGCTAACCCGTATTCCAGAACTCATCGAACGCGAAAAGGGTGTGCCTAAAACCGTAAGAGTCGAAATTTATTCGAGTAAAAAAGACGCCAACGGCAAGTGGGGTGCTGTACAGCCTTTCAAATACAACAATGTAAACGAATATTCGGTAGGCGATCCGTTCATCAGCAAGGATGGAGGCGCACTTTATTTTGTTTCCGATATGCCCGGTGGCAAGGGGCTTACCGATATCTATGTATGTTTCAGAACCGAAGGTGGCGGCTGGGGCAAGGCCATCAACCTGGAAGAAATCAATACCGAAGGCTCAGAGCGCAGTCCTTTTTTTGATGACGACAGCAATTTCTATTTCTCTACCGATGGCCGTATAGGCATGGGAGGCTTGGATGTATTTAAGGCAGCCAAACGAGGCAACGGATTGGCCGAGCCTAAAAACATGGGCTATCCGCTCAACTCGCCACAAGATGATTTTGCCTTTTTCCTAACCGGCAAAAAAGAAGGCCTGCTGTCGTCAGATCGCGTAGGGGGGAATGGCAGCGACGATATCTACAGCTTCATTTTAAACCCCAACCTCAGCTTTAAGCTAGAAGGCGTGGCGCTCGACAAAAAAACAGGCTTGCCATTGCCGGGTGTAATCGTCAGCCTGAGCAAGGCCGATGGCACCATCATCAGCGCTCAAACCGACGACCAGGGCCGTTACAAATTCAACCTCGAAGAAAATACCGAATATTTTATCAAAGGCACCAAAACCGATTTCCGCAATGCCGAAACCGAAACCATCAGCAATGTGGGCATCGAAAAATCAGCCGTGTTCAAAAAGAACATCTACCTCGATCCGATCGAGCTGTTCAAGGAAATTAAGCTCGAAAACATTTACTACGATTTCGACAAGAGCAATATCCGGAAAGATGCAGCCATCGAATTGGATAAACTCGTAAAAATCATGAAGGAAAATCCAACCATCTGGATCGAATTAGGTTCACATACCGACAGCAGAGGCAACGATAAATACAACATGAAACTATCGCAGGCCCGCGCCGATGCCGCCGTGAGTTATATCATTAGCCGTGGTATAGACAAGGTAAGGATCAAAGCCAAAGGCTATGGCGAAACAAGGCTGCTCAACCAATGCGCCAACGGGGTAGAGTGTACCGAAGAGCAGCATCAGTTGAACCGCAGAACAGAATTCACCATTGTCAAACAATAAAGAGATAATTAAACAGGAGTTAAAATATAAGCAAATGCAGCTAATGAACAGAATAATGATAGTGGACGATAATCCGATCGACCAAATGATAACCGCCCAGGTATTGCGGACCAGCTATGACGAAGTAGAGATCATGGTGATGGAAAGCGTACAGTCGGCCATTGAATACCTCAACTCGAACCAAGGAAACCTGAAGGCAATTCCCTCGCTGATCCTTTTGGATTTGGACATGCCGGAACTGAACGGCTTCGATTTCTTAAGCCACTTCAACAACTATCCGCATGCCGTTAAAAATGCCTGCAGGATCGTGGTGCTTACCGCTTCTGAAGTCACCAACGATATCGAACAGATGGAAGCCGATCCCAACGTATCAAGGCTCATTACCAAACCGCTCAACAAAAATGCACTGATGCCTGTAATCTGAACTTTTGTAAGTTAAATGCTCATATTTTATCTCCAGAGCCTCTTATTCGGTTAAGAGGCTTTTTTAGGTTTGTAACTTTCCATTTAATTGCCGCATAACTTGTTTAAGTTGATGTCGCTTGCTATTTTAGCCGTTGTCTAATATTTTGAAAACATTGCCCAACATGAAAAAAGTAGCTGTATTTATCTTCGCATTAACCATCCATTTTGCTGTAAACGCCCAAACCGTTGCCGAAAAGGGCGTACTGGCCGCCGTCGAAAAAATGAGGCTGGCCATGATCAGTGGCGATAGGAAGGCGCTTGAACAAATTGCCGCAAATGATTTGAGCTATGGCCATTCGAGCGGAAAACTAGAAGATAAGGCCACTTTTGTAGAAACGATTGCCAGTGGTAAATCCGACTTTGTGGAAATAACCCTCAGCAACCAAACCGTAAAAGTAACCGGTAACACCGCATTGGTCCGTCATCAGCTCGATGCCAAAACCAACGATGGAGGCAAGCCCGGCGAAGTGCATTTGGGCATTCTGTTGGTTTGGCAAAAACAAGGCAAAGAGTGGAAGCTTTTAGGCAGACAGGCTTATAAGTTGCCACAACCTTAGGCTTTTGGCCTGTACTTGCGTATCATTTGTAAATTTAATCGGGAAATGCTTCCCAATTTGTCTGCCTGCAGTTTTGTAATCCATCAAAAGTAACAGAATGATAGATGGTTAAGTTCAAGATGGCGTATATGGGTTTTGGCTTGTGTTTTTGCAGTTAAGCATGCCGTACAAACAGTTCTGTATCTAATACCTTTTTTTCAAATTCTTCAACCGGATATTTTGCTTCAATCAGCTGAATGAGCATTTGCGTGGCCAATTTGCCAATTTCAAAAGCGGGCTGACGTACGGAGGTGAGCGAAGGATTGAACAAATCGAGCACATCAGAATTGCTGAAACCGGCAATGGCCATATCGCCAGGAACAGAAATGTTGAGATTCTTGAAAACGCTTAAGCAACCCGTGCTCAACCTGTCGCCAGCTACAAATATGGCGTCTGGTTTTTCATCCAAGGCTAACAATTCCTTAATCTTGCTTTCGGTTTCTTCGTAAATCATCCCACCATGTGGGCAGTGTTTAATGTAGTTGGCATTTACGGTTAAGCCGTGGTCGTTCAGTGCCGCTTCGTAGCCCGATAGGCGTTCAATGCTGATAGAAAGCTGGCTAGAGCTGGTTAAGTGCGCAATGCGCTTATAGCCCGACCTGATCAGGTGAGCCGTAGCCTCGTAAGCCCCTTTTTCGTTGTTGGCAATAACCTTGTGCGTATTGATTTCTTCCGCTACGCGATCAAAAAATACCATGGGCAAGCCCTTGTCGTGCAATTGTTTTAAATGCGATATATCATTGGTTTGCGACGATAGTGAAACCAAAAGCCCATCAACAGAACGCGAAGCCAGATGTTGTACGTTTACCACCTCGCGATCGTATGATTCGTGTGTCTGCGAAATGATAACGTGGTAGCCACGGTCGTAAGCAATCGATTCGATGCCGTTAATAGCTTGCGAAAAATAACTGTTGGCTACTTCACTTACCACCACGCCAATAGACTTGCTTCGTCTTTCCTTTAAACTGAGCGCAATGGGGTTGGGCTGATAACCGATTTCCTTGGCGTAATCGAGTACCATTTTCTTGGTGGCGACGCTAATTTCGTGGGTATCTCTTAATGCTCTTGAAACGGTAGAAGTGGATAGGCCCAGGGCCTTGGCTATATCTTTTATGGTAACGGGCTCGAACATGCTTCAACGCTATAAATTATACGGTTTTTGAGGATAAAAAAATGCTTCGATAAGAATACGATTTTCTTACAAGTTTAAATATAACTTTTTTGATTGGATTTTGGCAACGTTGTCGGGAACGATTGCACAAATTTATACCCTGTAGCGCACTTACATTCTAAGAAAAACAATGTAGACTTGTTAATGGAAGACTCTAAAGGTCGACCGGAAACAACCAAATAACCTAATAATGTATGAAAAAAGTTTTACTGTTCTTTTGTGTGCTTGCTATGGGCATCAGTTTAGCCAAGGCACAAACCAGACAAATATCGGGTACGGTAACCGATAAGGCCAACGGTTCAACGCTACCCGGCGTAGGGGTAATGATCAAAGGCACTAAAATCGCTACCAGTACCGATGCCAATGGGGTTTTTAAACTCGCTATTCCTGCCACAGGCAACACCACCTTGGTCGTAAAGTATATTGGCTACAACGAAAAAGAAGTTGAAGTAGGCGATAAAAAACAGGTTAATGTAGCTTTAGAGGAAAATGCAACTACCCTGAACGAAGTGGTAGTCAACATTGGCTACGGCACCGTACGCAAAGAAGCCCTTACGGGTTCTGTTTCTTCGGTAACTGATAAAGACCTGGCCGGGTTTCCGGTTGGTACCGCGGCCGAAGCCTTGGCTGGAAAGCTGGCTGGTGTAACCGTAACGACCACCGAAGGCAGCCCGGGCGCCGAAATTCAGATCAGGGTTAGGGGTGGCAGTTCGCTAACCGGCGACAATTCTCCACTTTACATCGTAGATGGAATTCAGGTAGAAAATGCTTTATCGGTTTTGTCTCCAAACGAAATTCAATCGATTGATGTGCTCAAAGACGTGGCTTCTACAGCCATTTATGGTAGCCGTGGTGCCAACGGGGTAGTCATTATCACCACCAAAAGTGGCAAAAACGGCAAAACCATCGTTTCGCTGGAAGGCTATGCCGGCGTGAGGCAAATTGTAAACGAACTCAAGGTGATGAACCCTTACGAGTTTGTGACTTATCAATACGAACTATACAACAACAATACCGCCCAAGATGTAAAAGATGCCTTTGCCAAAAAATATGGTACTTGGGATGATCTTGACATCTATAAAAACATACCTAATATCGATTGGCAGGATAAAGTATTTGGCCGTCAGGCATTCTCCAATACTCAAATCCTGAACCTTTCGGGTGGTACAGATAAAACCACCTATAATTTTACGCTCAACAACATGCAGGAAGACGGCATTATGCTCGAATCGGGCTTCCGCCGTACTTTTGCCTCTTTCCGTTTCGATCACCGCATTTCAGACAAGTTTCGTGTAGGCGTTAACGTGCGCTATAGTCGCCAACGCGTTGACGGCGTGGGTACTTCGAGCACGGGTTCGCAAGGTACCAACCGCTTAAGAAACTCGGTGCGCTACCAGCCTTATTCGGGTGGTTCCGATTCGGGCGATTTGTTTGATGCCGATTACCTGGCTACACAGCTCTCTAACCCGATTTCGCTGGCTCACCAAGAATTGAAGTACGATTACCGTAACGATTTGATCAGCAGCGGTTATGTAAGCTATCAGATTTTAAAAAACCTGAACTTCAGGTCGACCTTGGGTATGAACTTTACCGATAGGAAAACCAATGGTTTTAACGGTCCTTTAAGCGGCTTGGCCAGAAACAATGCAGGATTGCCGGCCATTACGCTAGATAACTCGAACCTGCAGACTTTCATCAACACCAATACCGTAAACTACAGGCCAAATTTGGGCAAAGACCATAGTCTAGACCTTTTGGTGGGCGAAGAGTTGAATAAATCAGACATCAAATCGAACAGCAGCACCATCAAATGGTTCCCTATTAATATTAGCGCCGACGAGGCTTTTGCCAGCATCCAAAAGGCCGAACCGCCGGTAGGATCGGTACAAGACAAGCCAACTTCGCTCATTTCGGGTTCGCGCCAGCTTTCTTTCTTTGCCAGGGCTTCTTACGGCTATTTAGGCAAGTATTTGGCTACTTTGAACTTCCGCAGAGATGGTTCCTCGTTTTTTGCCAAAGGCAAGCGATGGGGCAATTTCCCTTCGGCACAGTTAGCCTGGAGGGCATCTGAAGAAGATTTTATCAAAGATTTGAAATGGGATTGGCTGAGCAACCTTAAAGTACGCGCCAGCTATGGTATTGCCGGCAACAACAGAATAGGCCAAGATTTATTCCGTACCTTGTTTACGGCCAACTCTACGGCAGGTGGCTATGCCGCCTCCGATGGTTCGGTTACTACTGGCCTTATTGCAGGCAGCGTGTTGGCCAACCCTAACATTACCTGGGAGAAAAATATTTCGGGCAATTTGGGCTTTGATATCGATTTGTTCAAAAATCGCGTTTCGTTAGCCTTGGATTTGTACGACAACCGGACCAAGGATTTATTGCTCAATGCCAATATTCCGCCGATAAACGGTTACAACACCCAGCAACAAAATGTGGGCAAAACCCAAAACAGAGGCTTGGAAATCCAGTTGAACGCACAGGTAGTTAAAACCAGGGATTTTACCTATAATGCCGGTATCAACTTCTCGTTTAACAAAAACAAGATATTGGAATTGCAAAACGGCGTACAATCTTATGTGGCACAATCGGGTTGGGTAAACAGTTTGGCCGATTTCAAGGTTGAAGTAGGCAAGCCGGTGGGCCAATTTTATGGCTTCGTATCAGATGGCCGTTATACCGTTGATGATTTTAACTATACCCAAAATACCACAACTGGTGTTTATACCTATACCCTTAAGCCAGGCATTGCCAACAGCCGCGTACTGTTGGGCAACAAAGATCCGCAACCAGGCGATATGAAGGTGAAAAAACTGTCGAGCTCGTCGAGCATGCTTATCGGCGATGACGATAAAACCGTGTTGGGTACTTCGCAACCTAAATTTACAGGCGGTTTTAACAACCAGTTTGCCTATAAAAATTTCGACCTGACTGTGTTCATGAACTTCTCGGTAGGCAACAAGGTTTACAATGCCAACAAAGTAGAGTTTACCTCGCAATACAATGTCAAAGACAACAACCTGTTGGCCGTAATGAACGACAGGTGGAGAAACTTTGATGCCAATGGCGTAAAAGTAACCGATCCGGTGCAACTCACCGCTATGAACGCCAATACAACGCTATGGACACCAACCACAGGTAACTATGCGTTGACTTCGTATGCCATCGAAAATGGTTCTTTCTTGCGTATTACCAACGTTACGCTGGGTTATACTTTGCCAAGCGAAATGCTTAAAAAAACTGGCTTTATTTCGAGGTTAAGGGTTTACGCCACCGTAAACAACCTTTACACGTTTACCAATTACACCGGTTACGATCCTGAGGCCAATACCCGCCGTTCAAATCCGTTAACGCCAGGCATCGACTATGCGGCTTATCCGCGCAGCAGGTTTGTTTTGGCAGGTTTAAACTTAACTTTCTAATCCTCAATACTTACGACAATGAAAAAAATTAAATATCAGATTGCTTTTTTAGTTGTAGCTATTGGAGCAATTACCCTTACCCCAAGCTGTAAAAAGGTGCTCGATTACGAATCGGATTCGTCATCATCAGAAGCCACGGTTTTTGAAAGCACTACCTATACCAATTCGGCTCTCATAGGTGTTTACAACAGGCTTTGTGGCGATAATGGCTATGGAAGCCGTATTTCGACCTTGTTTGGCGTGACCGCCGATGATTTCAAGACGTCTGGAAGCTATGCCTCGTCAGACAGGCGCGGCCTGAGCATGTACGGCGCCAGTTCAGACAATACCGATTTGATCAATCCGTTTGCCCAATTGTATTCGGGAATCGAAAGAGCCAATTTGTGCATCAAGTTTATTCCGGCTTCGACCATTTACCAAAGTGGTTCGGCCAGCGACCAGGCCTTAATGAAACGCTATTATGGCGAGGCTTTGGCCTTAAGGGCACAATTTTATTTCGAACTGATCCGCAACTGGGGCGATGTGCCTCAGCGTTTTGTGCCAGCCGCCTATGCCGATAACCTGTTTCCGGCCAATGCCGACAGGGACCAGACCTACGACCAGATTTTGGCCGATTTGAAACAGGCCGAAGATTTGGTGCCATGGCGTTCGGCCGTTGCCGATTATGGCAGCTTTCGTTTTACCAAAGGAGCCATCAAAGGCCTCAGGGCCCGGATTGCTTTGGCCAGGGGCGGCTATTCGTTGAGAAGTAAATCGCACTTGATGGAAAGAAACCCAGATTACCTGAAGTATTATCAAATGGCCTTAGACGAGTGCAAGGATATTATGGACAATCCAACACAGCATTCGCTTAATCCGGTTTATGAAAACGTATTTAAAACCTTGCACGGTACCCGAATGGACGATGCCCACGAACTGATGTTTGAGGTGGCCGCTTTTGGTAGCAATGCTTCTACCGACAGTAAATTAGGCTATTACAATGGCATCCGTTTCAATGCGGCTTCAACCTATGGTTCGGGTGGTGGAGGTATGAATGCCATCCCTACTTATTTTTATGAGTTTGATCCGATAAAAGATTGTAGGAGGGACGTAACCATCGGGGTTTTCGAAATTACCGCCAACTCGAAGAAACTCATCAACACGCTGAACAACTTTACCGATGCCAAGTTCAGGAAATCGTGGACGGCTTTTAATGGTTCTTCGTCATCGCAGAATTTTGCCATCAACTGGCCATTGCTGCGCTTTGCCGATGTACTGCTGATGTATGCAGAGGCTGCTAATGAAGTCAATAATGGTCCAACCCCCGAAGCTATCGAGGCTTTGCAAAGAGTGCAAAAGAGAGCCTATGCAGGTTATGAAAATTCAATTCCGGCTACACCAACCGATAAGGCAGGGTTCTTTAATGCCATTGTTAAAGAGCGTTTATTGGAGTTTGGTGGCGAAGCCATGAGAAAATACGATTTAATCAGGTGGAACCTGATCGACAGCAAGTTTACAGAAACCCGCACCAAGTTGCGCCAGCTCATTAACGGCGAAGGGGCCTATGCCAACGTGCCTTTATATGTGTATGCCAAAGAATCGAATTATAACCTTACGCCAAGCGTTGCCGAAGTAGCCAGTTTAGATTTGTATGGCGGTGCACCAGCTACCGTTTTGTTTGCACCGGGTTTGGGTTCTTCTACGGCGCCAACAGGTTATACGCTCAAAAACTGGAGAAAAGCACTAACCGAAGATAATGCCGTTACCGGTATCTCTACAGGCTTTGCCACTTATTTCGAAGCGAACAAGAAAGAATTGTTCCCTTATCCGAAAACAGCGCTGAACGAAAACCCGAACATGGTACAGAATTATGGTTATTAACGCTAAAAAATTAAATGCAATGAAGACTTTTATCCATAAAACCAGCACTAAACTGTTGCTGTTGTTTGTAGCGGTTGTTTTGGTAGCCTCCTGCAAAAAGAACGAAAACGACAACCTGGGGCCTCAACGCTTGTTCAAAGCCAGCGATATTTCCATCAGCGCAGGACAAACTTCGGCCAAGCTCAAATGGGCCGTTCCCCTGTTTGCTGCCGGAAAGCCCCTGACCTATACGGTCGATTTTTCTACCGACCAGACTTTTGCAACCATTGCCTACACCAAAGTGGTTGATACGGCTGGCATTACCGTAACCGACGATAACATTTCGGTACGCGTGCCTTACTATGCCCGCATCAAGGCCAATGCCTATGCCGACCAACCTGAGTCGAAATATGTAATCAGTTCTTCGTTTACCTTAACGGGCATTCAATTGTTCGAAAACCCGGTACGCGAAAGTGAAATTAGAGAGACTTCCGTTACTTTGCGTTTCGCGGCCGATGCTACCTTAAGTAGCATCAAAGTAACTCCAGAGGGAGGTACGGCCATTACCGTAGCCTTAACCTCAACAGATATAACGGCTAAGCTCAAAAACATAACCGGATTAACTGGCAATGTTAAATATACAGCCGAGCTTTTCGCAGGTACCAAAAGCAAAGGTATTTTAACCTTTACCACCTTGCCGGTAACAACCTACAGCGTTAAACTTTCGCCTGGCGACGATTTGGCAGCAGCGATTACTTCGGCGGCCAATGGTGCCGTAATCGGATTGAACCCAGGTACCTATAACCTCACTACGCTAACTACTTTTATTACAGGGAAAACCATTACTTTGAAATCGACTTCCGGTACACCAAGCGATACCAAAATCAACTTCAAGGAGTTTGATCTGGAAGGCACTGGAGCAGGCATTACCTTCTCTGGATTGGAATTGGACGGAACAACGGGCGCTGCGCTTTACTTCCTAAACCTGATCGGTTCGCAGGCCAACAATGCTTCGGCTGCTACTTTTACCAATATAGTGGTTGATAATTGTATCGTACACGCGGCTACCACCGCATTTTTGCGTGCCGATAGGGGCAGTGCGGCCAGGGATTTCAAAATTACAGGCATTACCGTCAACAACTCCATCGTGTATGATATGGGCGCCAATGGCTCGTCAAACTATTATACCTTCCACCTTAACAAATTGGAATTTACTACGCTAACCATTTCGAAATCTACTTTTTACAATGCCGGTCCAGGTTTGGTTACCGCAAGTACCACTTATGCAGGCGCTACCATTCCGGTGGTTAATATCAGCTATTCTACTTTTAACGGTTTTGGTGGCAATGCCAAATACGCCCTGTTGGATGCGAATGCCAATCCGATCAGTTTTAGCCTGCAAAACAGCATTGTGGCCAACACCCCAAAATCTGGAACCGTAAATGCCGCAGCCATTAGATCTAGTGGTGCTGGTTCAACTTCGGTGTTTTCTTACAACAATACATTTGGTTTGTATAATGCCTTGACAGGGAATGTCGCTTTGACGTTCCCTGCAACGGTTACCCAAACCGGAAACATAGCAATAGATTTGGGTTGGACTGCCGCCACCACAACTTTTGCCTTGCCGGTAGGTTCGCCGGTAAGAACGGCAAGCAGCACCAGCATCGCTCTGGGCGATCCTAGATGGACTTATTAAAATAAACAGAGATGGAGCTTTTGGGCTCCATCTTTTTTGCTCAACTATCATGTATCTACAATCGTTAAAGTCTATTTTGTTGTTAACAGCCCTTGTTGGAGTTGCCACAATAACTGCTCAAAAAGCAAAGCCTGTATTGTACATCATCGGCGATTCGACAGCGGCCAACAAACAGCCTAAAGCTTTTCCAGAAACCGGCTGGGGCATGGAAATCGGGTCGTTTCTAACCGATGGCATTACAGTAGACAACCGGGCAGTAAATGGACGCAGCACCAAATCGTTCATTAACGAAAACAAATGGCAGGCCGTAGTCGACAAATTGCAACCCGGCGATTTTGTACTGATCGAGTTCGGGCACAACGACGAAAAAACCGACAAGCCCGAAGTAGGTACTACCTTGGCCGAATACAAAATCAATTTGATTAAATTTGTACAGGAAACGCAGGCTAAAAAGGCCAATCCAATACTGTTGACCCCAATTATGCGCCGCAGTTTTAAAAATGGCGTTTTTAAAGATACCCATTTGGGCTATCCCGATGTAGTCAGAAAACTGGCCGATTCGTTGCACTTGCCCTTGATCGACATGCAGCGCAAAACCGAAAAATTGATTGTGGGCCTGGGCGATGAACCCTCTAAAAAACTATTCAACTATGTAGAACCCGGCCATGTCAATTATCCAGAAGGCAAAAAAGACGATACCCATTTAAGTCCAGAAGGCGCAAAGATCATAGCGGGTTTGGTGGTTGAAGGAATCAGGGAAACTCACACCGATTTGATAAAATACCTTAAAAAGTAGCATGAAACTCTTCTTTCAATTCACTTTGTCTGTTTTGGTTGTCGGCCTTTTATCTTTCGGGTCGGCTAAAAAGACCGTGCATATTTACCTCATCGGCGATTCGACGGTGGCCGACTATAGCCTGGATTCGGGCTATATGGAGAAAAAATACCCTTTGAATGGCTGGGGGCAAGTGTTTCAGCCCTTCTTTAAAAAAGACAGCTTGGCAAAAGTTAAAAACCTAATCCATTCAGATAGCATTGTGGTGATCGATAAGGCCCGCGGAGGCCGAAGCACCCGAACTTTTTTTGAAGAAGGCCGTTGGGCCGAAGTATTTAAGGTGCTCCAAAAAGGCGATATGGTCATGATGCAGTTTGGCCATAACGATGCGGCGGTTGATAAGCCCGAACGTTATGTAAATATCACTGGTTACAAAGAGTACCTGCGTTTGTATGTAAACCAAACCCGCGAAAAAGGTGCCATACCTGTGCTTATTACCCCGGTTAATAGAAATTATCCCTGGAAAGATGGCAAATTGAGCAATGTACATGGCGAATATCCCAATGCGGTTAAAGAAGTGGCTCAAGAGCTCAACGTGAAATTAATCGACCTGACCCAACTGTCTATCGATGCTTTCACAGCCAAAGGGCAAGCTTATGTCACGTCGAAATATTTTATGAATTTTGACAAGGGCCTGTATCCGGGCTACCCCGAAGGACAAAAAGACAATACGCATTTCCAGCGTGAAGGCGCTGTTGCCGTGGCACAACTGGTGTTTAATGCCCTAAAAAAACTATAAAATGAAGAAAATTCTGTTGTTATTTTTTTATTGCACTATAGCTGCCATTGCGCAGGCCCAAAAGTACGATTTTGTGGTGGCGCAAGATGGAAGCGGACAGTTCAAAACCGTACAGGAAGCGCTTAATGCTGTTCCAGATTTCAGAAAAGTAACAACAACCATTTTCATTAAGAACGGCGTTTACAAAGAGAAACTGAACCTCTCGCATTCCAAACAGTTTGTCAAGATAATTGGCGAAGATGTAGCCAAAACCATTTTGACTTTCGACGATTGGGCACAGCGCAAGAATAGTTTCGGCGAAGAAAAAGGAACGTCGGGTTCTTCCAGTTTTTACATTTACGGCCCCAATTTTTCGGCCGAAAATATCACTTTTCAAAACTCGGCCGGTCCGGTTGGCCAAGCAGTGGCCCTTTTTGTGGCGGGCGACAAAGCCAAATTCACCAATTGCCGCATGCTGGGCTTTCAAGATACCTTGTATACGTATGGTTATGGCAGCAGGCAATATTACTACAAATGCTATATCGAAGGCACGGTCGATTTTATTTTTGGGGCCTCAACAGCCGTTTTCGACGATTGCGAGATCTTCTGCAAAAAAGCAGGCTATATTACAGCCTCTTCTTCGCCCGATACCGTTAAATATGGCTATGTGTTCATGAACTGCCGTATAGTGGGCGATGCCCCTGAAAATTCCTATTTCCTGGGCCGCCCTTGGCGCCCCTATGCCAAAGCGGTATTCCTCAATTGCAATTTGGGCAAAATGATCAAAGCCGAAGGTTGGGACAACTGGGGCAAGGAAAGCAACCAGCAAACCGCCTATTATGCCGAATACAAAAGCACAGGTCCAGGCGCCAATCCTGCAGCTAGGGTAAAATGGTCGCACCAATTGGATGAAAAAACAGCAAAAGAATATACGCTAGAAAAAATATTAAATGGCTGGAACCCTAAGGAATAGCTTATTATCGATAGTCAACCATAACTACCACCCGAGAACTGTTAACCGAGAACTGAAAACTGAGAACTGCCAACTGAAAACTGATATGAAATTATTTGCCACAATCTTATGCTTCCTCATTACGCTCTCGGTTCATGCCCAAAATTATCCCAAGTCCTTAACCGTGGCACAAGATGGCAGCGGCGATTACAAAACCATTCAGGAGGCCGTAAATGCCGTGCGCGATTTATCGGAAGTACAGGTTCCCATCTATATCAAAAACGGAATTTACCAAGAGAAACTGGTCATTCCTTCTCAGAAATCGAAGATTACATTAATTGGTGAAGACAAAGCCAAAACCATCATCACTTTCGATGATTACTCGGGCAAAGGCAGCATCAACACTTACACCTCGCATACGGTTTTGGTACAAGGCAACGATTTCAGGGCCGAAAACATCACCTTTCAGAATGCGGCAGGCCCGGTGGGGCAGGCAGTGGCTTTGCATGTAGAAGCCGACCGGGTGGTTATCAAAAACTGTAACATTATAGGCAATCAGGATACGCTGTTCCCATCGGCTGATGGCAGCAGACAGTATTACGTAGATTGTTATATTGAAGGCACTACCGATTTTATTTTTGGTGCAGCCACCGTTGTTTTTGAACGTTGCCACATCCACAGCAAAAAGAATTCGTACATCACGGCAGCCTCAACTACGCAAGCGCAACCTTTTGGCTTTGTGTTTATCGATTGCAAACTAACCGCCGATCCTGCCTTTCAAAAGGTGTATTTAGGTCGCCCGTGGCGCCCTTACGCCAAAACGGTTTTCATCCGCACCGAAATGGGATCGCACATTATGCCCGAAGGTTGGCATGTGTGGAACAACAACGAAAATCATAAAACCACCTTTTATGCCGAATATGGTTCTTATGGGTCAGGTTTTGTGAAAGAAAGCCGTGTCGACTGGTCTAAGCAGCTGAGCAAGAGCGAAGCCAAACGATATACCCTGAAAAATATTTTTGCAGGCTCCAGTACCTGGAACCCTTTGAAATAACAAACACATGAAATCATTCTTCCTTTTATCCTTCATCGCGCTCTCTCTTTCCGTAAATGCCCAACAGCAGGAACTTTCTAAGGTTTGGGTGGCCGATTTGGGTAACGGAACTTATAAAAATCCGGTGCTCGATGCCGATTATTCCGATCCGGATGCCATTCGGGTAGGCGACGATTTTTACCTGGTTTCTTCCAGTTTTGATGCCGTTCCGGGCTTGCCCATCCTGCACTCGAAGGATTTGGTCAACTGGACCATCATTGGCCATGCGCTTAAAAGACAGCCTCCTTTCGAACATTTTGCCAAAACGCAGCACGGTAACGGCGTTTGGGCGCCGGCTATCCGGTATCACAACGGCGAATTTTACCTTTACTATCCAGATCCCGATTTTGGTATTTACCTCACCAAGGCCAAAAATCCGGCCGGGCCCTGGTCGGTGCCTATCATGGTAGAGGCTGGCAAAGGTTTGATAGATCCCTGCCCCTTGTGGGATGAAGATGGCAAAGCCTATCTCGTACACGCCTATGCCGGAAGCCGTGCAGGAATCAAAAGCATTATTGTGGTCAAGCAAATGAATGCGACCGGTACACAAACCATCGACGAAGGCAAGCTCGTATACGATGGACACGAATTAGATCCCACCCTCGAAGGCCCTAAATTTTATAAGCGCAAAGGCTACTATTACATTTTTGCACCGGCTGGAGGTGTGGCTACCGGCTGGCAATTGGTGCTGCGCTCCAAAAATATCTATGGTCCTTACGAGCGTAAGGTCGTGATGGATCAGGGCAAATCAACCATCAACGGTCCGCACCAAGGCGCTTGGGTTGATACGCCTGGTGGCGAAGATTGGTTCCTGCATTTTCAGGATAAGGAGGCTTATGGCAGGGTAGTGCACCTGCAGCCTATGAAATGGGTAAACGATTGGCCGGTCATTGGTCAAGATTTAGAAGGGGATGGCAAAGGCGAACCGGTTTTAACCTACAAAAAGCCCAACATAGCCAAAACTTATCCGAAAGCTACGCCAGCAGAAAGCGACGAATTTAACCACAACCAATTGGGTTTGCAGTGGCAGTGGCAGGCCAATCCCTTGGCAACCTGGTTTTTTTTAAACCCAGCGAAAGGAAGTTTAAGGCTATACTCGACCAAAATGCCCGATAGCGCCAAAAACTATTGGGAGGTGCCTAATCTGCTGTTGCAAAAATTCCCGTCCGAACAATTTACGGCTACTGCCAAGCTAAGTTTTAGTCCAAATCCCAAACTCGAAAATGAAAAAACAGGATTGATCATAATGGGCCTGAGCTACGCCAATATTGCATTGAAACGTAAAAAGGACGGTATTTATTTAACTTATACCAGCTGCAAAAACGCCGAAAAAGGCAAGGCGGAAAACGAGCAGCTTGTTCAAAAGATAGAAGCCTCCGATGTGTACCTTCGTGTAAAGGTAAGCGCGGGCGCTAAGTGTCAGTTTAGCTATAGCATAGATGGCAGCAACTTTACCAATGTAGGCGAGATCTTTCAGGCCGAACCTGGTAAATGGATTGGCGCCAAAGTGGGCCTGTTTTGTGTACGGGATCAGCAAACCAACGATTCTGGCTATGCCGATTTCGATTGGTTCAGGATAAACTAAAGAAATATCCAAACTCACTACTCACCCTATCGGTAACGATTGCGCAGTTATTTTCACAGATTTTATTTTATTCCTCTTTAAAACTCAGTAGACTTGTTATGACAAAGCCCAAAACCAAAGTAAACCGTATGGCAAAAATGAAAAAAAGTACAGTGGCGCTCTTGGCCTTTTTGGCCCTTGCACCTGGCTTGGCAAACGCACAGTCGAATGCCAAGACGGCTTATTCATTTGCCAACCTGCCTTCGGTAGCTAAAACCTCTTTCAAGGCCGACACTTTGAGCATCATAAAATTCGGAGCCAAAAGCGATGGCCTCACCCTCAATACCAAAAGCATTAACGAGGCCATTGTAGCCTGCAGCCAAAAGGGCGGTGGCGTGGTGCTTATTCCGAAAGGAATATGGCTTAGCGGGCCTATCGAGCTGAAAAGCAATGTAAACCTGCACCTGCAGAAAAATGCAATACTGCAGTTTACCAGAGATTTTGATCAATATCCTTTGGTAGCCAGCAATTGGGAGGGCTTGCCTCAAATGCGCAACCAGTCGCCAATTTGGGCAACTAACCAACAAAATATTGCCATTACCGGCCATGGCATTATCGATGGTGCCGGCGATGCCTGGCGCATGGTGAAAAAAGACAAGCTTACCGAAAGCCAGTGGAAGAACCTGGTGGCCTCTAGTGGTTTGGTAAGCGACGATAAAAAGACCTGGTATCCATCAGAAAAGACCCTGAAAGGCTCAAAACTTAAAAATCCGGGAGAAATTACGCCCGACAAAACCCCAGAATTCTACCAGTCGATCAAAGATTTTTTAAGGCCCAACCTTTTGGTTTTAACTTCATGCAAAAGGATTTTGCTCGAAGGCGTTACTTTTCAGAATTCGCCAGCCTGGAACCTGCATCCTTTGATGTGCGAAGACCTGACTGTGAGGAATGTATACGCCAAAAATCCTTGGTATGCCCAAAATGGTGATGGTATCGACATCGAATCGTGCAAAAACGTATTGATAGAAGGCAGTACCTTTGATGTAGGCGACGATGGCATCTGCATCAAATCCGGTCGCGATGCGGCAGGCAGGAAACGTGGCATGCCCACCGAGAACGTCATCATTCGCAACAGTACCGTTTACCATGCCCATGGTGGCTTTGTAATCGGCAGCGAAATGTCGGGTGGTGCTAAAAATATTTTTGTTTACGATTGTTCGTTTATAGGTACAGATATTGGTCTTCGCTTTAAAACAACCAGAGGCAGGGGAGGCGTGGTTGAAAAAATATTTGTCAAGAACATCAACATGAAAGACATTATCGGCGAGGCCATCTTGTTCGATATGTATTATGCAGCGGTAGATCCGGTGCCTTTAAGTGGTGAAAAAAGAGACACCCCTAAAGTACAGTTGCTGCCGGTTACCGAAGAAACCCCGGTGTTCAGGGATTTTCACATCAGCGATGTGGTATGCGACGGTGCGGCCAAAGCCATTTTTGTAAGGGGGCTGCCCGAATTGAGCATCAGCAATATCACTTTGGACAACCTGAGCATCAAGGCCAAAGAAGGCATCGATTTACAGGAAGCCCAAAACATCAGCTTAAATCGTGTAAATTTAGTGGTGGCCCAGGCCAACCCACTAATCAACATACAAAACGGAAATAACATCAACCTTAAAAACATCAATTACAATTCTGCCCAGTTGCTTTTCCGCATCAGTGGCGATCGCAACAGTGCCATTGTAAGTTCGGGTTTAGACAGTGGTAAAGCACAGCAAAAATCCGAATTCGTGGCAGGAGCAACAGAAAAGTCGTTGCAAATCAACAAGTAGCATGAAGAAACAGCCTTTTTTAAAGTACTTCGCATTAACCGCCTTCGCAGGTCTGACTTTTCAGGCCAATGCCCAGACCCAACCTTTGTCGCAACAAATGGCGGCAACCGTTATGGAAATTTGGAAAGATTCATTGAACCTCGACCCCGCCAATCCTAAACCCGTAAAATGGGCTTATGATCAAGGCGTGATTTTAGAAGGCATAGACGGGATTTGGAAAAGGACTGCCAACAACGAATATTTCAAGTACATGCAAAAAAGCATGGATTTCTTTGTAACCAAGGATGGTAACATCAACCGCTACAAACAAGCCGATTACAACATCGATAACGTCAAAAATGGCCGTTCGCTGCTTACCCTGTACAAAGTAACCGGACAAAGCAAATACTTCAAGGCCGCCACTTTGCTGTGGGATCAGCTGCAACAGCAGCCACGTACCAAAGAAGGGGGCTTTTGGCATAAAAAAATCTATCCTAACCAAATGTGGCTCGATGGCCTGTACATGGGCGAGCCGTTTTATGCCGAGTATGCCGCTTTAATTGGCAACCAAAAAGCCTTCGACGACATTGCCAACCAGTTTATCTGGATGGAAAAAAATGCCAGAGACACTAAAACCGGTTTGTTGTACCATGGCTGGGACGAATCGAAAAGCGAGCAGTGGGCCAATAAAACCACAGGCAAATCGCCAAATTTTTGGGGCCGGGCCATGGGCTGGTACGGTATGGCGCTGGTAGATGTATTGGATTATTTTCCGCAAGATAATCCTAAACGCAAAGAACTGTTGGCCATTTTGTCCCGTTATGCAACAGCAGTGCAAAAAACACAAGATCCGAAATCGGGCTTATGGTACGATATTTTAGACCAGCCCCAAGGCAAGGGCAATTATCCTGAAGCTTCGGCATCGAGCATGTTTGTTTATACCTTGGCCAAGGCCGTACGTAACGGCTATTTGCCTTCCAGCTACTTTGCCGTGGCCGATAAAGGCTACAAAGGCATCCAAAAAGAATTTGTTGAACAGGCTGGGGCCGGAAAAATCAATCTTAAAGGTACGGTAAGCGTATCGGGTTTGGGTGGCAAGCCTTACCGCGATGGCAGCTATGCCTACTACCTGAGCGAAAAAGTAATCACCAACGACCCGAAAGGCGTGGGCGCTTTTTTGTTGGCCGCAAACGAAATGGAAATGGCTGCAGCGCCAAAACTGGTATCGGGTAAAACCGTATTGCTAGATTCTTATTTCAACAGCGAAACCCGTACCGATCAAAGCAATAATGTGGTTTCTTGGCATTACAAATGGGATGAGCAGGCTAACGGCGGCTTTTCGTTCTGGGCCACCCAGTTCAACTTGGCTGGTTTTAAAACCAAGACACTGTATCAGGCACCAACTTTGGCCAATTTAAAAGAAGCTTCAGTTTACATCATCGTTGACCCTGATTTTGAGAAAGAAAACCCTAAGCCCAACTTCATTGATGCAGCGGCCATCAACAACATTACAGAATGGGTGAAAGCTGGTGGTGTGCTGGTATTGATGGGTAATGATGCACCTAATGTGGAACTCACCCATTTTAACGAATTGGCGGGCAAATTTGGCGTTCATTTCAATGGCGATACCAAAGGCACGGTTCCGGTAGCTAGCAATTTCGAAACGGCAAAAGTTACCGTTCCGGCTGGCAATGAAGTCTTTAAAAAATCGAGCAACCTTTTTATCAAGGAGTACAGCAGCCTGAAACTAAGTTCGCCAGCACAGTCTATCTTAAAAGACAAAGATGCCGACGATGTGATGTCGGTAACCAAATACGGTAAAGGCGTGGTTTATGTGATTGGCGATCCTTGGTTGTACAACGAATATGTAGATGGCAGAAAATTGCCGGCTAGCTATGATAATTTAAAAGCAGGTGCCGAATTGGTCAACTGGTTGGCCAAACAGGTTAATGCAATCAAAAAATAATGAAAATACTGAACCAAATATTTTTTACGCTGGTTTGCCTATCCCTATCGGCTTGTGCAGTGGCACAAAATACCAATGTAGCACCTGCGCAAACTGATGCAACGGCCGAAAAAATGCTAATTTACCAACTGAGTAATGGTGGCTGGCCGAAACAACTGGAAGATAAGAGCGTGGTGAAATACGAAACGCCGATAGACGATGCATTAATGGCCAAAATCAAAGCCACTACTTACCTCCATGCCACCATTGATAACAAGGCTACCAGCAGGGAAATCAATTATTTGGTAAAAGCATATCAATCAACGCGTAACCAAGCTTACCTGAAGGCGGTTGAGAAGGGTTTGGATTATCTTTTAAAAGCCCAATATGCCAATGGAGGCTGGCCCCAATATTATCCCGACAAAAGCCTTTATCGCGCAGAAATCACTTACAATGACGATGCCATGGCCAATGTGCTGAACATCATGTTGAATATAGCCACGCAAAGCGATGATTTTGATGTAGTTGATAAAGCTTATGTGGCCAAAGCGCAAGAAGCCGTAGCAAAAGGGGTGGATTGTATGTTGAAAACCCAGGTACTCCAAAAAGGAAAACCAGGCATTTGGGCGGCGCAGTACGATCAAAACAGCCTAAAGCCAGCCAAGGCCAGAAATTTTGAACCAGCTTCGCTCAGCACCTCCGAGTCGGTGGGCATTGTTCGCTTTTTGATGCGCTTAAAAAACCCTTCACCGGCAGTAAAATCCGCTATTCAAAATGCGGTGGCTTGGTTCGAGGCCAATCAGATTAAAGGCTATCGCTTTGATAAATTGCCTGACGGAAAGGATAAAGGCCTGATTGCCGGCCAAAATTCGGTAATCTGGGCCCGCTTTTACGATTTCGACACCAATCAGCCCATTTTCGGCGATCGTGACAACTCGGTCAAAACCAATGTGGCCGATATCAGCTTCGAACGCAGAAATGGTTATGGCTGGTACGGTACCTGGCCTGCTAATCTGGTTTATAAAGAATATCCCAAATGGCAAAAGGCTAATCCTTAGCTCATTTGTTTATTGACAGTTGCCACCTGTCAACTGCAAACTAAAGGCCCTAGACAATAGCAATGAAAACTTTAGGTAGGATTATATTATTTTTTGGTTTACAGTTTGTTGTGGTTTCTTGCTATTCCCAAAAGCAGTTCAATGTACTCGATTGGAAAACCGATGTCAGCCTCAATACCTATTTGGTGCAGCAAATGGATTTGCAATACCAAGACAGGCAGTTCAAGTTGACGAATGCGCTCCAAACCCGGGCTGGTATACAGGCGTATATCCAATCGGTTAAACGCAAATTCAAGGACCTAGTTGTCCAGTTGCCACCGAAGGCAGCTTTGCAAGCCCAAATCAATGGAACCATTAAGCAAAACGGTTATCGTATCGAGAAAATAGTTTACCAAAGTTTCGAAAACCATCACGTTACAAGCAATCTCTATGTGCCCGACGGCCAAGGCAAGTTTCCAGCAGTTTTGCTTTTTTGTGGACACGAAGATGCAGCCAAGGCCACAGAATCCTATCAAAAAACTGCCATTCTATTAGCTAAAAACGGTTTTGTGGTGTTTGTTGTCGATCCTATTTCGCAAAGCGAGCGCGTGCAACTCGTTGACGAACAAGGGAAGGCACTTACCCGAGGCTCCACTACCGAACATACCTTGCTTAACCTTTCGAGCAACCTGGTGGGCAGTTCGGTGGCAGCCTACGAACTCTTTGACAATGTGCGGGCTATGGATTATTTGTGTGGCAGGCCAGAAGTAGACGTGAACAGGATAGGTTGTGCCGGGAACAGTGGCGGAGGCATGCAAACCATTTATTTTGCCGCTTTTGACGAGCGGGTAAAAGTGGTTGTGCCTTGCAGCTATTTGGCCAGCAGGGCGCATACTTTCGAAACTACGGGCGCGGCCGATGGTTGTGCGCAAATCCCAGGCGAAGGTCAAAATAACCTTGAAATGGCCGATTATCTCCTTGCCGCTGCACCAAAGCCTACACTCATATTGGCTGGACGTTATGATTTTATCGATTATCGGGGCATGTTGCAATCATTCGCCGATCTCGAAAAGGTTTACCAGCGTCTTGGGGCCTCTTCAAAACTTTCGCTTTTTACTTTCGACGATGGGCACGGCATTTCCAAACCCAAGCGCGAACGGGCGGTGCAATGGTTTCGCCAATGGTTTTACCACGATTCCAAGCCTGTTAAAGAAGAGGATTGGCCAACTTTGAGCGAGCAGGAACTGTGGGCAACAGCCAAAGGCAAAGTGAGCTTGGATTATCCTAACGAAACCAATATCACCACACAAAACCTGAAGGTATTTAGACAGCAGCAAAAATCGAGGGCAGTTTTTGCCCAATTGCCCTTGACCGAAAAAAAGAAGAAAATCAGTAAACTATTAGGCATCAAACAAGTAATCGAACCTTTTGCGCTAGAACAAAAAGGCAAGGTAACAGCAGGTAGTTTGGAATTCGAAAAAATAATCTTGCGACAAGCAAATCAGGTACCCCTGCCTTTGTTGGTCCATTATCCGAAACAAAAAGCCAAAAAAGTGGTCATTTGGCTTAGCGACAAGGGAAAAAATAAACTAGCAGATAGCATTTCGAAGCTTCAAGCCCATGTTGCGACTGATGTAGCCCTGATTTTAGCTGATGTACGCGGCGTTGGCGAAACTGCCGACAAAGCCGAGCTGAACGACCCTAAATACTTTAACCGCGAATACCGCAACGCCCTGTTGGCATTGCACGTGGGGCAACCCTTAATTGGTCAGCGTACCACAGACCTGCTCAATCTCGTTGCTATGATTGAAAGAGATGCCAACCTGCAGGGTGCAAACATCGAAATCAATGCTGTTGGGCAGTTGGCCCCAGTGGCTTTGCACGCGGCCTTGCTGGCGCCTCAAATTACGAAACTTAACCTTTATCAAAGTTCGCCAACTTATGAGCAGTTCTTGCACGAACCTTTGGCCAAAGACCGCTATGGCCTGGTTATCCCCAAGGTATTAAGCTATTACGACCTGCCTCAGCTTGTGCAATGGATAGGTCCAGAAAAAGTGCAGGTTCATCTTTAAAATACTGGACTTTTACGGCAAGGTTCTCGGGAACGATTGCGCAAATATTTGCGCCAAAAACCCGTTTTTCCTAGCAATAATTATGTAGAATTGCTTTAACCAAATGCCATAAAGACCGAATGAATCTTTGTTGGCGAACATAAAATTGAACAGCATACTCTAAAAATGATTTTATCTCGAGAAAATCTGAACGCCCTGTCGGCTTCGAAACTTACTTTGCCCACTACGCAAATTTTTGAGCTCCCAGAAAAGGTGCTTCAATTTGGTACAGGTGTATTGTTGCGTGGCCTGCCAGATTATTTTATAGATAAAGCAAATCGTCAAGGCATATTTAACGGACGAGTGGCCGTGGTTAAATCAACTTCGGGCGCAACGACCGAATTCGACCAGCAGGATTCCTTGTACACGCTTTGTGTACGTGGTTTAGAAAACGGCATGCCCGTCACAGAAAACATCGTTTCTTCGGCCATTAGCAGGGTTATTTCGGCAACAGAAGATTGGCTATCCGTTTTAGACATTGCGCAATCGGCAGCGTTAAAAATCATCGTTTCCAATACCACCGAAGTAGGCATACAGCTCGTTAATGAAAGCATTGCCCAGCAACCCCCGGTTTCTTTTCCAGCCAAGGTGTTGGCCGTTCTGTACGAACGATTTAAAGCTTTTGGCGGAGCTAAAGACAGCGGTTTGGTCATCATCGCCACCGAACTCATTCCCGATAATGGGGCCAAACTCAAACAAATTGTGCTTGAATTAACCAATTTTAATGCCTTAGGCAACGATTTTATCAATTGGTTGCACGCCGAAAATACTTTCTGCAATTCATTGGTCGACCGTATTGTGCCGGGCAAACCCGATGCTGCAACCCTGGCCAACCTACAGGCCGAGCTAGGCTATACCGATCATTTGCTATCGATGGCCGAACCCTATCGCCTATGGGCCATAGAAGGCGACGAAAAAGTGGCCAAAACCCTTGCATTTGCCGAGGCAGATGCTGGATTGATTATAGCCAACGATATCGAAATCTATCGCGAACTTAAAGTTCGCCTGCTCAACGGTACCCATACATTAAGCTCCGGCATCGCATTTTTGGCAGGTATCGATACGGTAAAGCATGCCATGGACAACGAATTGCTCAGCAGTTATATCGAAGAAGTGATGGCCGCCGAAATTGGTCCGGCCATTCCGTATACGGTAAGCGAAGCAGCCACTTCGGCCTTTGCCAGCAGCGTAAAAGACCGTTTTGCCAATCCGGCTATCAGGCATTTATGGCTTAACATTACCTTTCAGTATAGCATGAAGATGAAAATCCGCATTTTGCCGCTCTTGCTCAACTATTATCAGTTGTTTAACAGGGTACCGGCATACATGGCGCTGGGTTTTGCGGCTTATTTGCGCTTTATGCAAGTTGATAAGCAAGAGAACGGACAGTTTTATGGCTTGTTCGATAACACGTCGTACCTCATTACCGACGATAATGCAGCTTATTTTGCCGAACAATCGAAAAAAGAGCCCCATGCTTATGTAAAAGACGTGTTGAGTGACACCCATTTTTGGGGAACGTCATTGTCTGATTTGCCGGGTTTTGTAGAAGCGGTAGGCCTCAAATATGAATTGATTGCCCAAGAAGGCATTGATGTAGCCCTGGCCGAATTGACCCCATTGAAACTAAACTCATTTTAGCATGAAACAGCTGGTTTTAAAAATCCACCCCAAAGATAATGTGCTCGTAGCTTTAAGCGATTTAAAAGCCGGTCAAACCGTGAACTACCAAGGCGAAGCTTACGAGCTCCAAAATGATGTTCCGGCTAAGCATAAGTTTTATACCCACAATATGGCTGCCGGCGACGAAGTGCTGATGTACGGTACCCTGGTAGGCAAAATCCAGTACCCCTTAAAAGCCGGTACCTTGATGACTACCGATAACCTGAAACATGCGGCTGCCCCTTACCAGTACCGTCCTTACCATTACCAATGGCAGGCACCCGATGTAAGCAAGTTTAAAGATCGCACTTTTATGGGCTACCACCGTGCCGATGGCAAGGTAGGAACGGCCAATTATTGGTTGTTCATTCCAACGGTATTTTGCGAAAACCGTAACCTGGATGTTATTCGCGAGGCCCTGCACAACGAATTGGGCTATGCGGTAACCGCCAAATACAAAAGTTATGCCCATCATTTGGTGCAAGCTTACCAAAACGGACAAGATATTGCTTCGTTGCAGACGCCATTAAGTTTGGAGAGTGCCCAGCATCATCGGTTGTTCAAAAATATTGATGGTATTAAATTTTTAAACCATCAAGGTGGCTGTGGGGGCATTAGGCAAGATGCGGCCGTATTGAGCAAATTGTTGGCCGCCTATGCCGATCATCCCAACGTGGCTGGTGTAACCGTGCTGAGCCTGGGTTGTCAGAACCTGCAGTTGGCCGATTTCATGGCCGATTTAAAAGCAAGAAACCCCAATTTCGATAAACCCTTATACATTTTTGAGCAACAGCAATCGCAAAGCGAAGAAAACATGATTGCCGAAGCCATTAAGCAGACTTTTGTAGGGCTGATTGAAGCCAACAAGATAGAACGTGCGCCAGCGCCTTTAAGCCAACTCAATGTTGGCGTTAAATGTGGGGGCAGCGATGGCTTTAGCGGTATTTCGGCCAATCCAGCTGTAGGCTACTGTGCTGATCTGCTGGTGGCCTTGGGCGCAACCGTGTTATTGGCCGAGTTTCCAGAGTTGTGTGGTGCCGAACAAAATATGATCGATCGCACCAAAGACGAAGCAGCCGCCAAAAAATTTATCAGGCTGATGGGCGCCTATAGCCAGGCCGCAGAAAATGCAGGCTCGGGCTTTCACATGAACCCTTCGCCGGGCAATATCAAAGACGGCCTGATTACCGATGCCATCAAAAGCAACGGCGCAGCCAAAAAAGGAGGCACCTCGCCAATCGAAGACGTACTCGACTACACCGAACCGGCTACAAAGCCTGGCCTCAACCTGGTTTGCACGCCCGGAAACGATGTTGAAGCTACTACCGGCAAGGCAGCATCAGGGGCAACCCTCATTTTGTTTACTACAGGATTGGGCACCCCAACCGGCAACCCGGTTTGCCCGGTCATTAAAGTGGCTACCAATAATGGCCTTACTAAACGCATGGGCGATATCATCGATATCAATACCGGTCCGGTTATAGAAGGTGAAAAGACCATTGAACAAATGGGCGAAGCTATTTTAGAGTACTGCATTAAAGCGGCCAGTGGAGAAATAACCCCCAAAGCCGTTTTGCTTAACCAAGATGATTTTATACCTTGGAAAAGAGGGGTATCTTTATAACAGAATTTAATAAATATTTACTGATGAAAATTATACAAGCTGTACATTCAGACGATTTCAAAACCTATCAGACCGACAAGATCAGAGAACGTTTTTTGCTGGATGGATTGAAAGAAAGAGATCAAGCGAATTTTGTGTATTCGCATTACGATAGGATGGTTACTGGCTTGATTACGCCAGAAAAGCAGACCGTAGCCTTAGGCAACTATGAAATCCTGCGCGCCGAGTTCTTTTTAGAAAGACGCGAAATGGGTATCATTAACGTAGGTGGCGAAGGAAGCATTACCGCCGATGGTGAAACCTACACCATGGCTAAGCTCGATGGTTTGTACCTGGGCAAAGGCGTAAAAGAGGTAAGCTTTGCCAGCAAAGATGCCAGCCATCCAGCCGTGTTCTACATTTTGTCGGCACCGGCACACGCGGTTTACCCAACTACCTATGTACAGAACAAAGAAGTATTCTCTGCAAAACTTGGAGCCGTAGAAACCGCAAACGAGCGCACCATCATGCGCTATATCCACAAAGATGGCATCCAAAGCTGCCAGTTGGTGATGGGGCTGACTATCCTTTCAACCGGAAGCATCTGGAATACCATTCCGCCACATACGCACGATCGAAGGATGGAAGTGTATTTCTATTTTGACGTCGACGACGACCATCGTGTTTTCCACTACATGGGCGAACCTCAGGAAACCCGTCACATCATTGTGGCTAACCACGAAGCCGTATTGTCGCCAACATGGAGCATCCATGCAGGCAGCGGTACGAAGAACTATAGTTTTATTTGGGGCATGGCCGGCGAGAACCTCGACTATGCAGATATGGACACCATTGCAGTAAAAGACATTAAATAATGGAACAATCATTTTCTTTAAAAGATAAAGTAATCATCGTAACCGGGGGAACCGGTATTTTGGGCAATTCATTTGTTAACGCCATTGTAGAAGCAGGTGGCACGGTTGGCATTTTGGGCCGAAACGAAGCTGTGGCCAACGAAAGAGCCGATGCCATTAATAAAAATGGAGGTAAAGCCATTGCCCTGATTGCCGATGCCATGGACGAAGCCCAGCTGATTGCGGCCAGGGAAAAAGTTTTGGCAGCTTTCGGAAAAATAGACGGTTTGGTTAACGCGGCTGGTGGCAATATGCCCGATGGCGTGCTGCAACCCGAAGAAAGCGTTTTCGAAATGAAAATGGACGGCATGAAAAAAGTGCTCGACCTTAACCTTTGGGGTACTTTAATTCCAACGCAGGTATTTGGCCAAGCCATTGCCGCAACCGGAAAAGGCAGTATCGTCAACATCTCGTCAATGAACTCTAAAAAAGCCGTAACCAAAGTATTGGGCTATAACATGGGTAAGGCAGCGGTTGATTGCTACACCCAATGGTTTGCCGTTGAACTAGCCAACCGTTATGGCGACAAGATCAGGATGAATGCATTGGCGCCAGGTTTTTTCCTTACCGAGCAAAACCGCAACCTGTTAACCACACCTGATGGCTATACTGCACGTGGCGAATCGGTAATCAAACAAACACCGTTCAAACGATTTGGCGATCCAGACGAGCTGAAGGGCGCGTTGGTTTGGCTGTTGAGCGATGCTTCGCAGTTTGTAACCGGAGCCATGATCTGCGTTGACGGAGGCTTCTCGATTTTCAGTGGCGTTTAGCGTTAACGTCATTGTGGCTAACCAAAAACTGTAAACCTCCGACCTCCCGTTTTTCGGATAACGAACTATAAATAAAACAGCGTGAAAAACTTTTTAGACGATAATTTCTTATTGCAAAGCCAAACGGCGCAAATGCTTTACCACGAATTTGCAAAGCAGCTGCCGATCATTGATTATCACAACCATTTAATGCCCGATCAGATCGCTGCCGATCAGAACTTTGAAAACATTACTCAGGTTTGGCTTTATGGCGATCACTATAAATGGCGGGCCATGCGTGCCAATGGTATCGACGAATATTACATCACCGGCGGTGCTTCGGATTTCGAAAAATTTGAAAAATGGGCCGAAACGGTTCCTTATACGTTGAGAAATCCCCTGTACCACTGGACACACCTCGAGTTGCAACGCTATTTTGGCATCCATGAAACGCTATCGGCTGCCAATGCCCAAAAAATATACGACGCGTGCAATGCCAAATTGCAAACCAAGGAATACAGTGTGCAAGGCTTGTTGCGCATGATGAACGTTCAAACGCTTTGTACCACCGACGATCCGCTAGACACGCTGGAATATCACCAACAGCTCAAGAACAGCAGTTGCGAGATCAAGGTATTGCCTGCATTTAGGCCAGATAAAGCCATGAATGCCGACGATGTGGATACCCTGAATGCCTATATCGATAAATTAGCCGACATTAGCGGAACAGAGATTGCCAATTACGAAGGCTATTTGGCCGCCCTAAAAGCGCGACACGATTATTTTGCCAGCAACGGTGCATCGGTTTCAGATCACGGCCTGGAGCAGATTTATGCCGAAGACTATACGGAAGCCGAAGTAAGGGCCATTTTTGCCAAAATCAGAAGCAAACAAAGCCTGAGCAGGGAAGAAAACCTGAAGTTCAAATCGGCCATGCTGTTCAATTTCGCCTTATGGGATCACGAAAAAGGCTGGGTACAGCAATACCATTTGGGTGCCTTGCGCAATAACAATAATCGCCTGCTCACTTCTTTGGGCCCAGATACTGGTTTCGATTCGATTGGCGATTTTGTTCAGGGCAAACAATTGGCTAAATTTCTCAATAAACTTGATTCGGGCAATACCTTGGCTAAAACCATTTTGTATAACCTCAATCCAGCCGATAATGAACTGATGGCTACCATGATTGGAAATTATAATGACGGTACGGTGGCAGGTAAAGTGCAATGGGGCTCGGCTTGGTGGTTTTTAGATCAAAAAGATGGAATGATCAAACAGCTGAACGCTTTGTCTAACATGGGTTTGCTCAGTCGTTTTGTAGGGATGTTAACTGATTCGAGAAGCTTCCTGTCGTTTCCCCGCCACGAATACTTTAGGCGCATCCTTTGCGATTTGTTTGGTACAGATGTAGAAAACGGCGAATTGCCAAACGATAAAGCCTGGTTGGGAGAGGTAATCCAGGCCATTTGCTACCATAACGCCAAAACTTATTTTAATTTCTAATATGGGCAAGGTACTGAGCTTCGGAGAATTGTTGTTGCGCATCTGTCCAGATGGAGACGGCGAATGGCTAAAAGAAAACAAGTTGCCCTTTTATGTAGGCGGCGCCGAGCTTAATGTGGCTACGGCATTGGCCTTGTGGGAGGTGCCATCGGCTTATTTCACGGCCTTGCCTGCAAATTTCATGTCAGAACAGCTGATCGGTTATATGCAGGGGTGCAACATCGATACCTCGCGCATTTATGAGGGTGGCGATAGGATAGGATTATATTACCTGCCCAAAGGCAAAGACCTCAAAAATGCAGGGGTAATTTACGATAGGGCCAATTCGGCCTTTGCCATGCTCCAAACCTGCACAATCAATTGGGATGAAGTGCTCGAAGGCATCAGCTGGTTTCATTTCAGTGCCATTTGTCCGGCCTTGAGCCAAGCGGCAGCCGATGTTTGTCTCGAAGCCGTTAAGGCCGCCAGCAAACGTAACATCAAAATCTCTGTCGACCTGAATTATCGTGCCAAGCTTTGGCAATATGGCAAACAGCCGGCCGAAGTGATGCCTCAACTGGCCCCATACGCCGATTTGATTATGGGCAATATCTGGGCGGCCCATAAAATGCTCGATATTAGCCTGCCCAACGGCATAGAAGAAGCCCACAAGGAAGCTTTGCTGGCGCAAGCTCAAAAAACTTCAGCAGAAATTATTCAACAATACCCCAAATGCCAAACGGTAGCCAATACTTTCCGTTTCGATTACCTTAAAGGCATTCAATATTATACCACCTTGTACGCTAATGCTCAGCTGTACGTTTCAAAAGAATACAAATCGGCCGAAATATTAGACAAGGTAGGCAGTGGCGATTGCTACATGGCGGGTCTGATTTATGGTTTCTACAACCAAAACGAGCCACAGCATATCGTTGATTTTGCCACGGCCGCGGCCTTTAACAAGCTGTTTATCCTGAGCGATTGCACAACAGCTAATGTAGCTGCCATCGAACGAACATTAACCCAACATCAATTCCAATAACGATGAAAAACAAAGAAACCGCTATACAGGCCATTAAAACCCAGGGATTGTTGCCGCTTTTTTATGATCAAGATGCCCAACTAAGCTTAGACATTATCCGTACCCTTTACCGTGCAGGTGTAAGGGTTTTCGAATATACCAACAGGGGCGATGCGGCTCTGGAGAACTTTAAGTTCATTAAACAGACGCTTCAAACCGAAATGCAGGATTTGTTTCTGGGTATCGGAACCATTAAAAATGTAGAAGAGGCGAAAGCTTTCTTGGCAATTGATGCCGATTTTGTGGTTTGCCCCGTAGTGGATTTGGAAGTAGGCCGATTGGTTCACGAAGCCAGCAAGCTATGGATCCCAGGCTGCATGAGTCCAACCGAAATCAATTTGGCCCACCAAAACCAGGCGGGAATTATCAAGTTGTTTCCGGCCAATATTTTAGGGCCAAGCTACTTATCTTCCATCAAAGAGCTATTTCAAGGCCAGTTATTTGTGCCAACAGGCGGGGTAGAAATTGAAGAAAGCAATATCGATAGCTGGTTCAAGGCAGGCGTTTGTGCCGTAGGCATGGGCAGCAAGCTGATAAGCAAGCAGATTTTAGAAAATAAAGATTATGATACCTTGTTTTCACTGACCACGAAAACCTTGGCCATCGTAAATAAAGTAAAACCATGAATGTGTAGTCTTCGTTGGTGTTCTTCACCAACGAATTGATATAAAACTAAATTTTAAACGTATAATACACCATCAACCAACATAAACCAAATCAAATGAACCAAGTTAAAATCGGCAATTACAGGTGGACTATTTGCGCACTGTTGTTCTTTGCTACCACCGTAAACTACCTCGATAGGCAGGTATTGAGTTTATTAAAGCCTACCCTCGAAGAACAGTTCGGGTGGTCAAACAGCGATTACGCAGATATTGCTGCGGTTTTCCAGTTTACTTATGCCATTGCCATGTTGTTTGCCGGCCGGTTTGTAGATAAACTGGGCACCAAATGGGGCTACGGCATCGCCATTATCGTATGGTCTATCGGTGCTATTATCCACGCTTATGCCATTACCATTGGCGGCAGCTTGTCGTCGTTGCTCACCACTTTGGGTTTAACCGCCATTCCGGTTTCTATTTTGGGTTTTATGTTTTCGAGGGCGGTTTTGGCCATTGGCGAGGCAGGAAACTTTCCGGCAGCCATTAAAGCTACAGCCGAGTACCACCCTAAGAAAGAGCGCTCGTTGGCAACGGGTATTTTTAACTCTGGGGCAAATGTGGGTGCTATTTTGGCACCAATTTCGGTTCCTTGGATTGCTTCGCACTGGGGTTGGGAAACCGCTTTCGAAATTATTGGAGCCATTGGTTTCTTATGGCTGTTCTTCTGGCTTGTTTTTTATGAAAGTCCAGAAAAGCAAAAGAGACTAGGCGCTGCCGAACTAACTTATATCAATAGCGATGAAGAACAAACGGTTGCCGGCAAACAAGAAAAAGTGGCTTGGTTAAAACTGTTAGGCTACAAACAAACCTGGTCGTTTGTTATTGGTAAATTCATGACTGATGGTGTGTGGTGGTTTTTCCTGTTTTGGTTGCCTGGTTATTTAAAAGATCAATATGGAATGAAAGGTCCGGATATTACCATTCCCTTGGCCGTACTTTATAGTATGACCATGGTGGGCAGTATCGGCGGGGGCTGGTTTCCAAAACACTTCATTAATAAAGGTTACTCACCGTATGATGGCCGGATGAAAGCCATGCTGATGATTGCGGTTTTCCCGTTGGTCGTGTTATTGGCACAGCCATTTGGTCATTATTCTTATTGGGTGCCGGTAGTACTGATTGGTGTTGGCGCTTCAGCACACCAGGCATGGTCGGCCAATATATTTACCACAGTTTCAGACATGTTTCCTAAAAGAGCGATAGGTTCGGTGGTGGGCATTGGTGGCATGGCTGGCGGTTTGGGTGGTGTGCTCATCACTAAAATTGGCGGCTGGATTTTTGATAGCTATGCCCATAAGGGAATAGGCGAATCTTTTGCCAAATTTAAGGAGCTGGGCAATGCCGATTTCATTAACCAGATCAGCTCGCTTCAATTGTTGAGCAAATATGGCGATAAAGTAAACTTGGCCACCATGGAACTCAGCAAGTTGCCTACAGAAGTAGCAGCTAAAGTAAAAGCAATTAACCCCGCTTTGTTTGACCAGTTACTGGCGGTTCAAAAGCCTTTGGTACAATCGAACATGACGGTGGGTTACACCATTATGTTTGCCTATTGTGCCGTAGCTTATTTGCTGGCCTGGTTTATCATGAAATCACTAGTTCCTAAATATAAAGTAATCAACGACCTATAAGCCATGAGTTTTCAAGAACAACTAGACCATCTTTTCCCAACGGAAGAGCAGATACCTGGTGCTTTTAAGTTAGAAGCCGAGGTGAACCAGCGAGAGTACCTTTCCAATGGCCAAATGTTGCCATGGAATGGCGAAGTACACACCGTGCTCTCGCCGGTATGCGTAAAAACAGCCCATGGTTTGCAACGAAAAATTATCGGAACCTATCCGCTTTGCGACGAGGCAGAAGCTTCGGCAGCTTTAGAGGCAGCGGTTAACGCTTACCACAATGGCCGTGGCGAATGGCCAACCATGGGTGTTGCGCAACGCATCCAGCACGTAGAGAAGTTTACGCACCAGATCATCGAGAAGAAACAAGAAGTCGTCAAGCTGCTCATGTGGGAAATCGGTAAAACCTATGCCGATTCGGTGAAGGAGTTCGACCGTACCATCGAATATATCCACGCTACCATCGATGCCTTGAAAGATCTAGATAGACAATCATCGGGTTTTACCATGGAACAGGGCATTGTAGCGCAGATCCGTCGCTCGCCATTGGGCGTCGTGTTGTGCATGGGGCCGTTCAACTATCCTTTAAACGAAACCTTCACCACCTTGATTCCGGCCCTGATTATGGGCAACACCATTTTGTTTAAACCGCCTAAACACGGTACGCTGTTGTTCTATCCTTTGCTGGAAGCATTCAAAAATTGTTTCCCGCCAGGAGTGGTCAATACTATTTATGGCCGTGGCAACAAAATTATTCCAGGTTTGATGCAATCGGGCAAAATCAATGTGCTTACGCTCATCGGTTCGAGCAAGGTGGCCAACGAGTTAAAGAAAATGCACCCCAAAGTAAATCGTTTGCGTGCAATTTTAGGATTGGATGCCAAAAACGCCGCCATCATTACCGCACAGGCCGACTTAAAGCTGGCCGTACAGGAAACGGTGTTGGGCTCGCTCTCTTTTAACGGACAAAGGTGTACGGCATTGAAAATTATTTTTGTGCACCGGAGCCTGGCCGATCAGTTTTTGGAAGAACTTGCGGCAGCAGTTGCCAAACTCAAATTCGGTATGCCTTGGCAAGAAGGCGTGTCGCTTACGCCATTGCCAGAACCGCACAAGCCAGCCTATTTAAAAGAATGTTTAGACGATGCCCTTGCCAAAGGAGCCAAAATCGTTAACGAAAATGGGGGAGTCACCAACGAATCGTTCGTTTATCCAGCTATAGTTTATCCGGTTACCGCCGAAATGAAATTATATACCGAAGAACAGTTTGGTCCGGTAGTGCCGGTAGTGCCTTTTGATGATTTGGAAGAAACCATCCAATACCTTATCGAATCGACCCACGGCCAGCAGGTGAGCATTTTTAGCAATAACGACCAGGAGGTGGCCGCGCTGATCGATCCCCTGGTTAATCAGGTAAGCCGGGTCAATATCAACTGCCAATGCCAACGCGGTCCGGATGTGTTCCCTTTTACAGGAAGAAAGGACAGCGCCGAAGGAACTTTGTCGGTTGTTGACGCTTTACGCTCTTTTTCTATCCGTTCTTTGGTGGCCACCAAGCTTAACGACAACAACAAACACCTGCTCAACGAAATTATTGACAGCAACAGTTCAAATTTTTTAAGCACCAAATACCTTTTCTAATGCGTCAAACAAGGTTTTTTAGTCGATGTAAGTTTTTTTTATGTCACATTTATACGATAAATAAAAAAAGTATGTTTAAACTTTCTTTTTAAAGTAAATGTAGTTATATTTGGGCTTACCCTTTCGGGGGTATGTTTTTCATAGGTAGATGTAGGGTCAGAAATTTATTTCTGGCCCTTTTTTGTTTTTAAGCTTTGTATCTTTGGTACATATGAGCCAAAAGAAAAAAATCGTTGTTGCCATAACCGGAGCCAGTGGTGCCATTTATGCTAAATTGTTGTTGGATAACCTGCTGAAGCTTTCCGGTCAGATCGAAAAAGTAGGCGTAGTGATGTCTGACAACGCTAAGGAAGTTTGGCGATTCGAGCTGGGCAATTCGGGATACGACAACTATCCTTTTACCTTTTATCCCAAAATGGATTTCAATGCGCCTTTTGCTTCGGGTTCTGCCAAATTCGATACCATGATTATTGCGCCTTGCTCTATGGGTACCTTGGGCCGTATTGCCCATGGCATTTCGAACGACCTGATTTCGCGCGCAGCCGACGTGATTTTGAAGGAAAGAAGAAAGCTGATTGCTGTTGTTCGCGATACGCCTTTTAGCCTCATCCACATCAACAACCTGAAAGCCGTAACCGAAGCCGGTGGAATCATCTGTCCCGCCAATCCGTCATTTTACAGTCTGCCCAAAACCATCGAAGAACTGGCCCAAACCGTCATTGATAGGGTAATCGATCTGGCCGGTTTGGAACAGCCAAGCTACCGATGGAATGACTTGCCCTAGGTACCTGTCAAGTTTTTAAAACATCACATCAACCAGCCAATTTAACCAGCATGAAAACCAAATTATTGTTGCTCTTCACTTTTTATTGCAGTTTTTTGACCGCCGGCCAGGCATTTGCCCAAAAAGATTATGTAATCTTGGTAAATGGCGATACTGTAAGAGGGAAAATGACCAAATCGCTTTTCGGTGCGCTCAAATTCAAGGCGAGCGGAAAAGCTGAAAACGAAAAGTTGGAGACAAACAGGTTCAAGGAATATTTCAATTCAAAAGACAGCAGCTATTTTGTAGCATTAACACTCAACAAACAGCGGAAACCTGAATTTCTTGAAAGATTAGAGAACGGAAAAATCAAACTTTATAAATCAGTAATGAACTATCCAGGAACCGTGGGTGCCAGGGGCGTAATGACTGGGGGCGGGAGTACAGAGACGTGGTATGCCAGCAAAGATGATGGCGAATTGTTGGAAATCAAAACCAGCGCCATATTAAGCGGTTCGAGAAACGAAAGAGAAAAGAACTTTGATGCCTTGATGGCGAGCTATCCAGAACTGTTGGAAGACTTTAAAAAGGAAAAAAGCTTCAGCTTTGATACCCTACGTGCCTATATCAAAAAATACAATTACTACTATAAATACATGATTAAGAATTAGCGCTTTCTCCAATCAACTGTTGCGTTAGAATTGGACAGTATTCCTATAATAGACCAATAGACTAAAAAACTAATCAACTAAAAAACTAATCAACTAACAAACCAATCAACTAACAAACTAAAAAACTGTTGAACAATTGTAACCAAGCTGTCAAACGCAGTGGGCTTGGCGTTTAACTCCATCAAAATTGTTATCTTTGCAGAATCAATGAAAAAGGTTGCATTTTATACGCTTGGCTGTAAGCTTAATTTTTCTGAAACATCCAGCATTGGCCGTTTATTTACCGATGCAGGCTATAGCTGTCTCTTATACACATCTAAAAGGGGGGGGGGGGGGGGGGGGGGGGGGGGGGGGGGGGGGGGGGGGGGGGGGG
>NZ_JAELUC010000220.1 GCF_016429155.1 Pedobacter sp. ASV12
CCCCCCCCCCCCCCCCCCCCCCCCCCCCCCCCCCCCCCCCCCCCCCCCCCCCCCCCCCCCCCCCCACCTTTTTCAAGCAGAAGACGGCTTACGAGATCATGAGTACTGTCTCGTTGGCTCGGAGATGTGTATAAGAGACAGCTTTCCTCCAGTACTTCTTGCTTTATAGGGACAAAATTTTCAAAATCCTTCCAGCCATCGTTGTAAATTTCCATCAGGTCTTTGATGTATTTTTGGGAATCGCTTTTTTTGAAATGCTCAAAAGTGTAGCCCGGTTTATTGGCCACCCAATTGGCAATTTTGGTGAACCTCTCTGGAAACGGAATGCTCAGGTTGATATGGTTGGTAAGCTGCTCGTAAGCGGTTTCAAAACCATATTCGGTAAAGAATTTCTGGTAATAGGGCAAATGGTAGTTCATGCCGTATGAAGGTGGCGTAAAGCCTTCCACCAATAGCCCCCAAAATTGGTCGTTCTCGCCAAAATTGATTGGGCCTTCCATCACTTTCATGCCTTTAGCCAGGAGCCAGTTTTTAGCCGTATCAAACAGTAAAAAAGCGGCTTCTTTTTGATCGATACATTCGAAAAAGCCCATGCCACCGGTAGGCAACTCATAATGGTGTGCCTTTTTCTCGTTAATGAAAGCGGCTACGCGGCCAATGGTCTGTCTCTTATACACATCTCCG
>NZ_JAELUC010000221.1 GCF_016429155.1 Pedobacter sp. ASV12
ACCACGACCCGACCCACACATATACATACACATGTCGTGGTTCGTCGGCAGCTCAGATGTGTATAAGAGACAGACCTGGTGCCTTTTATGGGGTTCAGCTTGTTTTATTTGGTTGTAGCGCTTACTACCGATATGAACAACCCTTGGGGAAGCTATGCTTTTACGTTTTACCAAAACTCCTATGGCATCATTATCCTGTCGCTCATTCCTTATAGCGTACATGTGTTGGCCAAAATTTGGAAGTCGAACACCATAAACAAGCCCGATGCCGATATCTTGTTGGTTACCATAGCAGCCTTGTATATCCTGATTGCCATTTTGGTTAGCCTCATGGTTATTGGTTGGGGTATTGCCAAAATAGATATGGGCTTCGACTATCGCTATTTTGCCTATGGCTTATTGGTTTTTATCAATATCGCCATTGGCTGGTATTGGGTGGTGGGCGATAAAAATGCCATCAAGGCAAAACTTCTCGAACTGGAAGACAGCTTGCAGTTTAAAAGCTATAAAAATTCTGCCTTGGCCGATGAGCAAGCCAACGAATACAAGGAACGCATTGTCAATTATTTTGAAGATACCCGTGTTTACCTGGAACCGAGCTTGTCGCTCGATTTTCTGGCGAAGGAATTGGGCATACCCAAACATTACTTTTCGCAGCTGTTCAATGTATACTTAGAAC
>NZ_JAELUC010000222.1 GCF_016429155.1 Pedobacter sp. ASV12
TGATGAAGCTTATTTTACATCGCTTTTAGGTTCTGCTCAATGCAATGCCAAGTTGGTACTGGTTTTTTTTGAAGATAAACTGATTTGTGGCAGCATTGTCACTTTAACAAACGGCATCCTGCAAGCTCATTTAATTGCATCAAACCCAAACTACCTAAAGTATTCGCCCTCAAAGTTCCTGGTTGATGAAATTAGCTTGATCGGCCGAAAAAACGGCATGGAATATTATCATTTAGGCGGCGGGCTCGGCTTTAAAGAAAATTCGCTGCTCGATTGGAAGTTGGGTTTTTCAGATCTCGTGTTGCCTCACAAAAGCTGGCGCTTTATTGCCAACAGGCCTGTTTATGAAATGCTGGTTGAACAAAGTGGCAATAGACTAGACAGTACGGCAGATTTTTTTCCGCTTTACAGAATGATGCCAAATGAAATCCAAGCTCAACAGTTTAAAAAATAAATAGCCATGGAAAAACTAATTCTACGCGATAAGATCCATTCCAAATGGCTTATACTTTTTATCGATCAGGTTATTGTTGTTTGTACGCTTTTTTTGGCAATTGTGCTGACTTATGGAAATAAGTACGCGGACTGTCTCTTATACACATCTGACGCTGCCGACGAACCACGACATGTGTAGATATCGGTGGTCGGCGGATCAGTAAAAAAGGAGGGGGGGGGGG
>NZ_JAELUC010000223.1 GCF_016429155.1 Pedobacter sp. ASV12
CCCCTCTCCACCCCCCCCCCCCCCCCCCCCACCCCCCCATGTCGTGGTTCGTCGGCAGCGTCAGATGTGTATAAGAGACAGGATTTTGCTTTGCAGCCGAAGGTAGGCCATGTCCAAGTTGTTGTTCATCATTTGCTTTACACCGGCGTCCATTTTGTCATTGGCCAAGCTGTAGCGTTTAGATTTCGCGATATAAAACAATGCGCTATCTACTTGACCTGTTTTTTCGTAAAGATCGGCGATTTTGTAACTGGTACTCTTAAAAATCGCATTTCTATTTTGCTGGACCGGGATAGGCAACCGAAGTATTTTAAACAAAAAGTACCTGCTCTTTTGATATTCCTTGTCGAGCGACAGGATGTAAGCGTAATTGTAATAAACTTTATTCGCCAAAAGGAATGAGCTGCTATCGATTTGTTGACCCGAAGACAGGTTTGCAACTACATATTCGGCCTCTTTAATGTAATTGATTGCCTTTTGGTTATCGCCAAGAATGGCATACAAGTAAGAAAGATCGGTAAGTACCGTAATGTACTCTTCTTTGGCATATTGACGGTGCTCCTTAAAAAAAGCATAGGCGATATTGCTGCAGCGCAATGCCTTATCCAGCTGTTCGAGCGAAAGGTAATAATTATGCTTGTAAAGATTGATAAATGCAATAGCCAGCGAGTC
>NZ_JAELUC010000224.1 GCF_016429155.1 Pedobacter sp. ASV12
GATCTCATTTGAAGAAGATAAACAGGAAAATAAAGTTTTATTGAATAGTGTTCAAAAACCTGAAATTTTAAAAAATGAATTTAGCAATATTAGAGAGCTTTCAGCATTACAGTTTTCAATCGACGCTATAATTGATATTCTAAGCATTAACTCATTAGATGAAGAGGACGAGGATGAGCCTAGCCAAGCTATTGACCTGATTTTAAATATGCTAACTGAATTCAAGAGCAACAAAACACCAGGAAGAAAATTTAGAGATAGAATTATTTTCAATATTTCCGAAGCATGGAGAGCTCCTGAAAACCTCGGCATTTCGGCAACACCCGCAAGTAATTGGAAAGAGAATATGGATAATGCAATAAATGATTTAAAAGAAGTAATTGAATCAGTTCGTCGATCAAATGCAAAAAATCATTTTCAGTTATTTTCAATAATAGTTGCAAAGTGCAAAGAAATGCTTGAAGAAAGAAAACTAAAGAAGAAAAACAGCCAGACAATAGTCAGTATCCTATATAATATTCACAATCGACTTATAACCTCTGCTGTTGATCAAGATTCAGAATATTTAATAAAAGGATTGGAAAAAGGTGCTTGCAAAGAAATGGCTAATTACATAATTTCTATTTTACAATACTAGCTTTATCACCATCAGGCTAATTCATGCAC
>NZ_JAELUC010000225.1 GCF_016429155.1 Pedobacter sp. ASV12
TCTCATCAGCATGAAAAGTTAAATACAATAAACATCTTTTTTGATTTCTAGTTTCCATTGTTCAATTCACAAATTACCATGCACCATTAGCGCGTGTTTGCTCCCTCCATGTCAAATTGATGTCTTCCGCTAAGCAATATCTTAAAAATCGGGCTTTCTAATTTTACATTTTAAGCGCTTAGTGGATTTTATATTTGGGTGATACGGCCTTGATGTAAAGCATATTACACAGTTAACATCAATATTCTTAGTGACAATTATCATTGCCGCCTTTAACAGGCAAGGGTAATTTTATAGCCAGTACACAAAATATCCTAAATGGAAAAAATTCTGGTTACTACCGACCTATCTGCTAATTCTGCATCAGCCGTTCGTCTTGCGTATAAAATCTCGCAGCTAAGAGGAGCTACTTTGGTAATCGTGCACGTTTATCATGTTTTACGGCCATCAAATTGGCGTGAGCACAGGTATGAAAGCTATTGTAACTCCAGAAGGGAATTTATACTCAACAAGCTGATCAAATTTTTAGGCCGCATCTTTAGCCATATCAACGACCCGGCAACAAACTATGAAATAGACCTTCAGATGAGCCCAAATACAATCACCTCTATTTTAGATTGTGCTACAAAACATCGCTGCATTTATATATGCACCAGTATCC
>NZ_JAELUC010000226.1 GCF_016429155.1 Pedobacter sp. ASV12
GTCGTGGTTCGTCGGCAGCGTCAGATGTGTATAAGAGACAGGGCCTGTTTATCGCTGTTTTTTACTCGATTTGCCTTCGATAGCATCGCCAATCAATACCAAGTAGAAAACCATAACCTTAAATTGCAGATGGAGGCACTTAAGGTACAGCTACAACCTCATTTTCTATTCAATACGCTCAACAGCATTTATGGTATGGCGATGATGAAAAGAAAGGAGGCTCCCGAAATGATCTTGCGTCTTTCGGATATGATGCGCTATGTACTTTACGATTGCAGGCATGATAAGGTAGAACTGCAAAAAGACGTAGAATTTCTCCAAAACTATTTGGAAATGGAACGGATGAGATACCCTAATGCGAGTATAGCCTTTGAGCTCAAAAACCTGGATGGACACTTAAAAATTGCTCCGATGCTCTTCATTCAATTTTTAGAAAATAGCTTCAAACATGGCGCTGCAAGGGTACAGGAGCAGGGTTTTATAAGAGGATATCTGCAAGGTAATGGCAACGAACTTACATTTAGCTTAAGCAACGACGTTATGAAACAGCTCACTAGCGAAGAAAGGTATGGCGGCGTGGGCATAGCCAATGT
>NZ_JAELUC010000227.1 GCF_016429155.1 Pedobacter sp. ASV12
ATTCTTGCCAAAATAATACTTATAGCCATTATCGGTAGTAATAACAAAACCAGCAAATGTTTTGGGATATTGTCCTTCTTCAAAAAAAGCGGAATAATTATAGAGATAGGACTCCATTGTTGGCCCAATTAGTCGAGAGGTTACAGGCGTAAAAGGCGTCTTTAGTCTATCATCCATAATTTCAACTTTTACTTTACTATTGGATTGAACTACTATCTCAATTTGGCCGCCAACTATTGTTAGCATGAATTTTCCTGAAACCCCCATAAAATTAAAAGTATACTCGTCTGAAAAAGCATCTTTTTTCCCTCCACCGCTAAACCATTCTGGGGCTCTATTCATGTTGGGCGCCTCTCCTAGCCAGCGAATAGGGCTACTGATTTGAGTATAAGTGTCAGGAGCATATCTCGAAAAATTGTTCGCATAATACGGAAGCTTGTGGGGTAAAGGGACAAAGTTTTCAGTAAAGCCATCAAGAGTATTATCCATAAATAATGGAGATCCTTTTAACAATTTACTTTTAAGTGTATTGGATGCCATTGCGGGATTAAGCATAAAGCCATTCCGGGTAGCTTGTTTATCATTAGGGTAATTTAAGTTTGGAGTAATGTTGAAATCAAATTCATCTGGAAACTCTCCTTTTATGG
>NZ_JAELUC010000228.1 GCF_016429155.1 Pedobacter sp. ASV12
TTAATGGACACTGCTACTTTTAACAGCACATTTTCTGCTCCATTCGGCACATCAGTTAAAGAAATGACCCATATGCGGTTGTTATTGGTTTTCATTTTTGTAAATGGATTAATTAGCTAGGCTTGCAAGGTTATTCTGATGATTTTAACTAATTTTTTAAGCGGCATTAAGAGATCGAACACTTTACGCTTGCCATCTACAACTATTTTGTTGTGGGCAAAACTGATATGATGGATACCGCGAGGATAGTTCTTATCTGGAAAGATCTCGAAAACGGATTCTGCTTTGTATTCGCTCTCGGTAAGCACCGTGATTTTATTGATCTGGATAGAACCTCCATAGCAATTAACCGGGTTTTGAGTGGGCCTGTAAATTGACCCTTCCCATACAAATATGCTTCCAGCACTTCTGCATGCTTGTTTTTCTACGGCGATGGGATTTAGCGGATGCGCCTTGTAATGTCCGTCTAAAGTTGTTGAAGAAAAAATATAAAGCAGTTTGCTATTGCCCGATATGCTGGTAAAAAGCCAATATTTAGCGGCATAAAAAACTATCGAGCTGTCTACAAACGGCATTCCGGAGAGCAGTACCTTACGCTGTATCAATTGCGCGGGGTTTAGTGCATCTACCTGGTAAAGCACAACTT
>NZ_JAELUC010000229.1 GCF_016429155.1 Pedobacter sp. ASV12
ATGTCGTGGTTCGTCGGCAGCGTCAGATGTGTATAAGAGACAGGCGGGGTAATGTATAAGAAGCCATAAACCAAAATCAGGCAAACCGCGATACTGATTAAAAAGTAAGGCCAGTTTTTAACAAACCCTTTGATGGATGTTGCAAAGTCTGTTGCCCCGTTTAAATGATTTTCTGAAGACATGATCTTTGTGTTGAATGGGTTATTTTCTTAAAACTGCAGTAATCAATACCGCAACTGCCGATATAGAAGCAATAACTACAGGCATAATTCGGGTATTCGGACTATATTCTATCGCTTTCGATTTATCAGGCTCTACATAAACGATATCATTTTGCTTAAGGATAAAAAATGGAGAATTAAGTACATCTTGCTGATTGAGGTTGAGCCTTTTCATAATCCTTTGACCATTTTGCTCCCTAATAATGAGCACATTGTCTCGTTTGCCATAAACCGTCATATCGCCAGCCATTCCCAAAGCCTCTAAAAGGTTAATGTGATCGCCGGGGATGGTAAAACTCGAAGGTTTGTTTACCTCTCCAATAACGGTAACTTCTGTCTCTTATACACATCT
>NZ_JAELUC010000022.1 GCF_016429155.1 Pedobacter sp. ASV12
TGGTCTTGAAGCGGTCGGGCTGATAGGCCTGCTTTCGGCTATTGAAAGCCTCGTCTTTATCCGTCTTGAAAAAAGCCGACAGTCCAGCGCCAAATTGGATCTGATGGCGCCTCGGCGACCTATAGCCTTTGCCCACCATCAAACTGACATCTTGAAAGCCTACGTTTTCTTGTGGTGGACCGCCATCGTAATAGTATTGCTGGTAGAGCTGCTTCTCGGCATCCGTATTGTAGCTGAAGGCACTTACCGACTTTATTTTGAGGTAAGAACCTTCTGCCTGCAGGTATACGCCACCCTGGAACAGGTGCTGGTAGCCTTTCGTTTGCCCATACTCTGCATAGAAGTAAAGGTTGTTAAAGGTTGTTTCCTCACCGGTTTTCTGTGCTATCGCCCCATGGCACGCAAACAGGCCGGCTATTAATAACAATTTGCTTTTCATGTGTTTTAAGTTTTAATGGTTTGATCGAAATTAACACATCCAAAACTGTCAGATTAACCTTAAAAGCACCTTTCAAATCAAAAACAAATCTTTAAAAGAAATACATAACATTAAAATTCAAAATATTAATCTTAAAAATTATTTAAATCATATCAAGAGAGCCAAAAAATTATTAAATTAGTGGAGATTAACTTTATACAGGATTTTTTATGCCAGATTTTCAGGTTTCATTTTTCGAAAGACTCAGGGCGGCCATCCCCGACTACCAAAATCTGGCCCAAAGCGTAGCCGACGCCTTAAATATCAGCATGAACGAAGCCTACAAAAAGATAAGAGGCGGCAGTGCGCTCAGCCTGCAGCAGGTGGTTCAACTGTCTGATACGTTTAATGTACCCTTCATTTATAACCCCAACCAATCATCTAGCGTAACCTTCAATTTTTTGAGCGTTAACGAAGACCTCAACATGGTCAATTACCTTGGCGATTTGCTGGCCAATCTCAAGCTCATCCAGCAAAGCAAAACCAAGCATATCACCATTACCACCGACGACATCCCAATTTTCCATTTTTTCAAATACCCTGAGTTAACGGCATTCAAGCTGTTTTTCTGGGCCAATAATGCCAATAACAGCGAGTTAAAATTCGACGGCTCTACCCTTACCGACGAAATTATCGCGCTTTCGCAGGAGTTGCATCAGCTTTACCTCGAAATACCGAGCACCGAAATCTGGGCCAAAGACACTGTTCATGGCACCATCGAGCAAATCAGATATGCTTACGACGCCGGCTACATCAGCAACAAGGCACTAGCCGAAAAAGTGGTAGAACAAGTGCGTTACTGCCTAACCGACATGAATATGTATGCCATCAGCAGCAAAAAAACCATCGATCCCGACCATACTTTTAACTGGTATAATTGCGATGTACTGGGCAGCATTGCCTACTTGGTCGATTTTAAGGAAAGCATGCTTTGCTTTAACCGGTTCAATACCTTTAACTACCTCAAAACCAACGACCAGTTTTATTGCGAGCAAACCAAGCGTTGGATGCAGGGCCTCATCAATAAATCGATTGCCTTTAGCGGTCAGGGCGAAAAGCACCGCAACAAATACCTCTACGAATCTTTTGCTGCCTGCGATGCCTTGATCGGCGAAATCAACGTATAGGCCAATGGCCATTAGCCTATGGACTATCAACTATGAACTAACATACCTATATTTGTACATGCTCAAAAAAGAACGCTACCAAGAATTTGTGGCCCACTTTGCCACCAAGCAGCCGAATGCCGAAACAGAGCTGCACTACAACAACCCGTATCAGCTTTTGGTGGCCGTTATTCTTTCTGCGCAATGTACCGACAAACGCATCAATCAGGTTACACCCGCACTTTTTCAGCGTTACCCTCATCCTAAATCGCTGGCTGAGGCTACACCAGACCAGGTTTTTGATTACATCAGGAGCGTGAGCTACCCCAACAACAAAGCCAAACACCTAGTGGGCATGGCTAACATGCTGGTCAACGATTTTAACAGCCAGGTGCCGTCCGACGTGAAAGAACTACAAAAAATGCCGGGCGTTGGTCGAAAAACGGCAAATGTAATCGCTTCGGTAGTTTTCGATGCGCCGGCCATGGCCGTTGATACGCATGTTTTCAGGGTAGCCAACAGAATTGGGCTTACCCGGGGCAAAACGCCTTTGGCCGTAGAAAAAGACCTGGTGAAACACTTGCCCGAGTATACGATTGCTACTGCCCACCACTGGCTTATCCTGCACGGCCGTTATGTTTGCGTGGCCCGAAACCCAAAATGCAGCATTTGCGAAATTACGCACTTCTGCAAGTATTTTGAGCAAAATTTCAAAGCTAAATAATTTAGCTATTCGGCAATGTTGAAAAAATAAATCGAATTTTATTTGTACATATTAAATTTAAATTGATATGTTTGCTAAAGTTATTAGCATTACCGCTTTTTATTAGCCGATATTTATTTTACATTTACTTTCAGATTTACAGACATGAACCCAAACACAGAAAAACTTAAAGCGTTACAGCTTACCTTAGATAAATTAGAAAAATCGTACGGCAAAGGCTCAATCATGAAATTGGGCGACCAAGCCGTAGAAACCATGGATGCCATCTCTACCGGCTCCATCAGTTTAGACATTGCCTTGGGCATTGGTGGCGTTCCTAAAGGCCGTGTTATAGAGATTTATGGCCCGGAATCTTCAGGTAAAACCACCTTGGCCACCCACATCATTGCCGAAGCCCAAAAGAAAGGTGGCATTGCCGCTATTATCGATGCCGAACATGCCTTCGATAAATTTTATGCCAAAAAACTAGGCGTAGACACCGACAATCTATTGATTTCGCAACCAGATAATGGCGAGCAGGCTTTGGAGATTGCCGATAACCTGATCCGTTCGGGCGCTATCGATGTGATCGTCATCGACTCGGTGGCAGCCTTGGTGCCAAAAGCCGAAATTGAAGGCGAAATGGGCGACAGCAAAATGGGCTTACAGGCCCGCTTAATGAGCCAGGCCTTGCGTAAGCTAACCGGAACCATTTCAAAAACCGGATGTTGCTGTATTTTCATCAACCAATTGCGCGAAAAAATCGGCGTGATGTTCGGTAATCCGGAAACCACAACCGGTGGTAACGCCCTTAAATTCTATGCTTCGGTACGTTTAGATATCCGTAGAACTTCTCAAATCAAAGATTCTGACGAAGTATCTGGAAATCGTGTTAAGGTAAAAATCGTTAAAAATAAAGTGGCTCCTCCTTTCCGTATTGCCGAATTCGACATCATGTTTGGTGAAGGTATTTCGAAAACCGGCGAAATCATCGACCTGGGCGTCGACTTCAACATCATCAAAAAAGCAGGTTCTTGGTTCTCTTATGGCGATACCAAACTGGGACAGGGAAGAGATGCCGTGAAGCAATTGCTATTAGACAATCCGGAATTAGCCGAAGAAATTGAAACTAAAATCCGTGAAGAGGTAACCGGAGATAAGCTGGAGGACAAAGAAGCTTAGGCTTAAAATAATTTACAACCGATGCCATCAGCTCGTATGAGCGAACGAAGGGAGATCAATCTACATGTTTGCCAAGACAAGATAACTCTTTGTTCGCTCAATCGATAAGATGGCTTTTTTGTTGCCCTTGCCTTGATTAATCTCCCCGATCAATCCATGGAAGATGAAAAGCAAATAACAAGATGGGCATGTTCAACCCTTCGCTATGGCCAAGCCACCATTCATGAAGTCATCTTTTTTCCGGCGAATTTTCAGTTTTTACCCATCAACCGCCCATTGGCCAATTCAACAATCAATCAGCGAATAAGCATTCTGGCCCAACCTATTTAAAACTTGAAGACTTAGGCGCTACTTGGCCATTGTTCTCCATAAAGTTTTTATCCAGTTTGATGATGGTATAAAGGGCGATAACGATGCCGAACAAAAGAAAAAACAATCCCAAATAGTTTTTCTTTTTGTCTTGCTTAATCATCCAAATCAAAAAGACAATCAATGGAATAAGCAGCAGACCAAAAAACACATAACTCGTCGTTCCCATAATTTTATTTTTTAAAAGTTCATTCTCGCCATCGGCGAAACTTCTTGCCCAACAAATTCACCAGCCAAAAACTTATGATAACCAGCAATAGCGATCATCCCTGCATTATCTGTGCAATACTGAAACGCGGGAATGTAAACGTTCCAGCCTAACTCCTTCTGCATGTCCTGAAGTGCATTTCTTAATCCAGAATTGGCCGAAACACCTCCAGCTATGGCAATATCCTTAATTCCGTACTCCTTAGCCGCTTTTTTTAATTTATTTAACAGAATGCCGACAATACTAAATTGAACCGACGCACAGATATCGGCTAGATTTTCCTCCACAAATTGGGGGTTCTCTTTTTGCCGATCTCTAACAAAATACAAAATAGCTGTTTTAAACCCGCTAAAACTATAGTTTAATCCGGGAATTTGCGGTTCAGGAAATTTAAAGGCTAAAGGATTGCCGTTTTGGGCGTATTTATCAATCAACGGGCCACCAGGATAAGGCAGATTGAGGATTTTTGCAGTCTTGTCAAAAGCCTCTCCTGCTGCATCATCCAGGGTTTCGCCCACGATTTCCATATCAAAATAATCTTTCACCAATACAATTTGGGTGTGTCCGCCAGACACAGTCAGGCACAAAAACGGAAACGGAGGCTTCGGATCATCGATAAAATGAGCCAAAATATGTGCCTGCATGTGGTTAACCGAAATAAGCGGTAGATTGAGCGCCAATGCAAACGATTTGGCAAAAGAAACACCTACCAGCAAAGCCCCCAACAAACCGGGCCCTTGTGTAAAAGCAACCCCATCCAACTCGTTTTTGTCAACTTGAGCAATGGCCAAGGCCTGCTGTACCGCTGGCACAATGTTCTGCTGATGAACCCTTGAAGCCAATTCTGGAATTACGCCACCATAATTTTCATGAATTGTTTGGTTTGCAATAACATTGGCAGTAATTTTGCCGTTGTTACAAACGGCAACTGAAGTTTCATCACATGAGGATTCTATGGCAAGTATGATAGGCACGGTTAAAGATTATTAAGCTACAAAATTATTAAAAAACTATTAAAAATACTGCTTTGGGTTGTCGCATCAATTATATTGTTGCTTGGCGTGTTGCTATTTTCGCTTCAGTTTAAGCCCGTACAGACCTATGTAGCCCAAAAAGCAGCCGCTTATTTATCCAAAGAACTTCATACCACCGTTTCGATCGGCGGACTCTATGTAAAGCCATTTAAATCGGTAGTGCTCGAAAAACTGGTCGTACTTGACCAACAAAAAGACACTTTGGCCAATTTCCCCAAGTTTTTGGTCGACATTAACAAATTTTCTTTAAAAGAGAGAATACTGGATGTCAACACGGTTCAGGTTAACAACGGCGCTTTCTTTTTAAAGGACTATCCAAACGGCACCTCTAACCTCGATTTCATTATCGATTACTTTGACACACCTAGCCAAAAGCCAAAGCCCAAAAAGAAGAAAAAGAAATTCCAGTTCTTGTTTAACCGGGTTATCCTCAATAATGTAGCTTTTAAGTACAAGAACCTTAAAATCAACACGGTTGTGAAAGGCGTAAACTTTGAGGACATCGACCTGAAACAGCTCAATGGCATTTTCGAAAAACTGAACACCAACAACCATATTATCCAGGCCAACATCAAGAACCTGACCTTCAGGGAAAAAAGTGGCTTTTATCTCAAAAACCTGAGTGCTTTTACCACCGTCGACACCAACCAGATCGAATTGCAGAAACTATTGCTGGTAACCAACCAAAGCCGCTTAACCGATTACTACCAAATGAAGTTCAGCCGGTTTAAAGACTTCAACGATTATGTAAACAAGGTAAGGATGAAGGCCAATTTTAGGGGAAGCCACATTTCTTCGAGAGACGTAGCCTACTTTGCTCCCGAGCTGGATAAAATGAAACTCGACCTTGATATTGACGGGCAGATTACCGGTTATGTAAGCGACTTAAAAGCCAAAAAGCTTGCCCTCAAAGCGGGCCAGGCCACTTATATTAAAGGCGATTTTACCATGAAGGGTTTGCCAGATTGGGAACAGACCTTTATGGACATGAAAATAGAACTGGCCGGCACCAACAAAAAGGACCTTGAAGCCATCCTCACCGATGTAACCGGCAAACCGATGCGTGCTATTCCGCAAATCGTCAGCAAGTTCGGCAACGTAAACTTCAATGGTTCGTTTACAGGTTTCCAGAACGATTTTATTGCTTACGGCGAATTCAAGACTAACCTCGGGCGCTTCAAGTCTGACGTGAACATGAAAATCGACAAGAAAGGCACCCCATCCTACACTGGAAACGTACAGACTTTTGATTTCAACCTCGGCGATCTGCTCAATGAAAAAAATCTTGGGCGCATTACCTCTGCACTTTACGTGAAAGGCAAAGGCGATAAAGTGAAAGAACTAACCGAACAGCTGAACGGCGATGTAACTTATATCGATTTTAATGGCTATCGCTATCGTAACATTAAAATTGACGGCACTTTCGACAAAAAATATTTCGACGGCAGCCTTAAGATCAACGACAAAAACATACAGCTGACTTTTGATGGCGGTGTGAACCTCAATCCGGCATTGCCTGTATTTAATTTCAAAGCCAATATCCGCAATGCCCGTTTAAAGACTTTAAAACTGTACAAGGATTCGCTAAAAGTAGATGCCGATTTCAGCACTAACTTTTCAGGCAATAACCTCGACAACATCCAAGGCAATCTGCTTGTGCAGCACATTACGCTGAACAACAAAAAGGGAATATACCATATCGATTCCGTACAGCTGAATGCCAAAGGCATTGGCCAGGAAAGAAGTTTGGCCATTAAATCCGATATTTTCGACGCGAGCATCAAAGGCCAGTACGACCTCAACACTATTGTGTCGTACTACAAGGCCATCGCCAAAACTTATATTCCTTCACTTAAGGCCGATATTATCAACTATAAAACGCAGATTTTCGATTTTAACCTTCGGGTGAAACGATTTGAACCGATTGCCGAACTGGTGGCGCCGGGCTTGACCATCGACGACCAGGCCATTTTGATTGGCTCTTTCGATTCGAGAAACAATACGGCAACGCTTAACGGCAGCATCAGGAAGCTCACTTACAAAGGCATTACGGCCAACAACATCATCCTGGAGGAAAACACTACAGCCAAGCAGCTACAAGCCATTATCACTTCCGACCGTGTTGACCTGAACGACAGCCTGTACATTAAAAACGTGAACATCGCCAATGTGTTGCGAAACGACAGCTTGGCGCTCAACTTAAAAATGTCTAATGCCGACGACGCCAATCAACTCGATTTGAACGGATTGGTAGAGTTTGTAAATGACAGCGCGAAAATCAGCATCTTGCCTTCCATCCTCAAAATCAACAGCGAAGATTGGAACATCCAGGAAAAGGTACGCATCAATTTCAACAAAGGCAAAACGGCCATCGACAATTTCTCGCTCAGCAATGGCGAGCAGATGCTTTCGGTTGACGGTGTACTCTCTGAAGACCCCAAAGACCTTTTGCTGGTAGGCTTCGAAAACTTCAACCTCAAAACGCTCAATCCATTTGTGAAAGCCATGGGCATCAAATTGGCCGGAAAGGTAAATGGCCGAACGCGATTGTACGACATTTTGAAAACGCCGCGAATTACGGATAGCCTGAGCATCGATTCTTTGAATTTTAACGACACCTACATTGGCCGCCTAACCGACACTTCGGCCTATGATCAAGCAAAAAATGCGGTAAACGTGTATACGCAGATCATGACCGACAATAGGGAAACCTTTAAGATAACCGGTGGCGTTGACCTGAAGGAGAAAAACATAGACCTAGCCATAAAGATGGACGGCAGCAAGCTTACCGTGCTCGAACCTTTTGTGAAAAAGCTGGTTTCTAACCTTAAGGGAAATATTTCTGCCGACCTTACGGTAAAAGGCCCGCTCAGCAAGCCCCGCATTAACGGCGATGTTTCTTTTGATCGTGGCGAAGTGACTGTAAACTACCTGAAAACTCCTTACACCCTCAACGATAAGATACAGATAGACAATAGTGTAATCCAAATTAACGATTTGGTGCTGGAAGATGCCGAAGGCAATGAAGCTAAAGCCAACGGAACGGTTGACCTGAACAACCTCGACGACCCTACGATCAGGGTTCAAATCAATGCCACCAACTTTATGGCACTCAATACTACTTCAAAAGACAATTCGCTTTACTACGGCAGGGCTTATGCCACGGGCGACTTTTCTTTTAATGGTCCAACCAGTAGCATGCTGATTAACATTGATGCCAAAACAGAAAAGGGGACTATCTTTAACCTGCCGCTAAACAGTTCTGAAACCATTTCGGATAAAGACTTTATCACTTTTGTAAGCAAAGACACCACCAAAACCGTGAAGAAGCAGACGAGTTTTGATGGCTTGAAAATGAATTTCAAACTTCGGGTAGACCCTAACTCGATAGCCAATATTTATACGGTGCTCGGCAAGCTGAGCGGCAAGGGAAATGCAGAACTGGAGCTGAACATTACCAGCGGCGGCGATTTTGAAATGAAAGGAGATTATATCATTGAAAGCGGTCTTTTCGATTTTACAGCCCAGGAAGTCATCAACAAGCGTTTTGAAATTCGACAGGGCGGAACGATCCGATGGACAGGCAATCCAGCCAATGCGCAAATCAACCTCAAAGCCATTTATGCCCTGAGGGCCAGCACTGCCGATTTGTATACCGCAGCCAACCAGGATCAATCGTCGAGCACGAATGAGAGGGTACAAACCGAGGTAGAAATGGGGCTCAGCGGCCTGCTTTTGCAACCCGACATCAAACTGGATATTTTCTTTCCGGCCAATCCTGCCATCAAAGAAAAGCTACAGTCGTATTTTAACGACGGCAATAACCTGAATACGCAGGCCTTGAGCTTGATTATCCAACGCAGGTTTGCACCGGGCACGGGAAAGGAAAACCTAGGCCAACAATTGGGTTCTGTGGGCACAAGCACTGCCAGCGAGCTGATTTTTAACCAGTTCAACAACCTCCTTTCGTCTTTAAACCTCAACTTTGTCGACATTAACATCCGTTCTTTTAACGAGGCCAGTGCTTCATTTAAATTCTTTAACGACCGTATTATTGTCAATGCAGGCATCGTAGACAACACCAAAAGCTCTACCGATTATTCGGTGGGCTTGTTTAAAGACAATGTGGGCAAAGAGGTGGAGATTTTAGGCTTGATTAAAAAAGACGGAACGCTAGTGGGCAAACTGGCCAACAAGCCGCCAACGCAACAAAGCATTTTTGCCAATCCTGGGGTCGATCCTAATGCCAACGTTACTTCTTTTGGCCTGATTTACAGTCAGCAGTTTGATTCGTTTAGGGAATTCCTGCAAAAAATAACCGGCAAATACCGTAAAGAACAGAAGAAAAAGCAAGAACAGGCTCAAAAAGAAAAGGTGAACAAGGAAGCCATTTTGAACGAGAGCAAGAAAAACAATCCGAAAAGATAGTTTACGGTTCGCGGTTTTCAATAACCAGTTGGCAGTTTACAGCTGCTACTTGGCCGACCAATGAGCATAAAAAAATCCGAAGCTTAGGCTTCGGATTTTTTGTTTTATTTCATGATTTGGTGACCCATTTTATCGCGTTTGGTCCTCAAATAGGTTTCGTTATGCTTATTGCTTTCTATTTCGATGGGCACATTTTCCATGATTTCCAAACCATAGCCAATTAAGCCCGCTCTTTTGGTAGGATTATTAGACATCAAGCGCATTTTGCTTACGCCCTGCGCCCTCAAGATCTGTGCGCCCACGCCATAATCGCGTTCATCGCCTTTAAAGCCCAATTTAATATTGGCCTCAACCGTATCAAAACCTGCATCTTGAAGGTTATACGAACGCAACTTGTTGATCAAGCCAATGCCCCGGCCTTCTTGGTTCATGTACACGATGATCCCTTTTCCTTCTTGTTCAATCATCTGGAAAGCTTTGTGCAATTGCGGACCGCAGTCGCAACGGCAAGAACCGAAGATATCGCCAGTAACACAAGAGCTATGGATGCGGGCCAAAATAGGTTCGTCTTCTTTCCATTCGCCTTTGGTAATGGCCAAGTGGGTAGCATTATTACTCAATTGGGTGTAAGCGGTCATTTTAAAATCGCCCCATTCGGTTGGCAAATTTACGGTAACTTCTTCCCTGATAAGGCTTTCGGCTGCCAAACGGTAGGCAATCAAATCTTTGATCGAGATGATTTTCAGTTCGTGCTGCGCGGCGATTTTCATCAAATCGGGCAAACGTGCCATCGTACCGTCTTCGTTCATGATTTCGACCAATACGCCAGCAGGCTCAAAACCTGCCAAACGGGCAATATCAATGGTGGCTTCGGTATGCCCTGTTCTTCTCAATACCCCTTCCCTACGCGCCTTAAGCGGAAAAATATGCCCTGGCCTACCCAAATCCTCAGGTTTGGTATCCGGATTAATCAAGGCCTGTACGGTTTTGGCCCTATCGTGAGTAGAAATGCCGGTTGTACAGCCGTGGCCAATTAAATCGACCGATACGGTGAATGGCGTTTGATGCAAAACGGTATTGTTCTGTACCATAAGGTCGAGCTTCAAATCATTGCATAAATCCTCGATTAAAGGTGCACAAATGAGTCCTCTTCCATATTTAGACATGAAGTTAATTACTTCTGGCGTTACGTTTCTGGCAGCTGTGATAAAATCGCCTTCGTTTTCGCGATCCTCGTCGTCTACCACAATAATGATTTTGCCAGCCCTGATTTCTGCTAGTGCTTCGTCTATGGTATTTAATTTTATTTCCATTTTATATTTGATCAAAAAATTGGCGGGGCAGAACATTTAACCGGCTCCCGTAATACAAAGTTACAACCTTTGCCGACAATAAATCGGCTTAAAATATCATTGATAAGTAAGGAATAGCGCTGGTTTAGTCTGATTTTTTGCTTTCTTTCTTTTTAAACAGGCCCACGATCAGCTGTTTGTAATAGTCTATATCGAACAAAGCCGAGTCTACCGTTGCCTTATAAGTTAGGAAAATGCCTAAAGGCGTTAAAATGATGATGGCCACCCACATGCCAAAATTTGGATCTAGCGAGCCTTCCTTAGCCGATTTTTCGGCCACGGTAGAAAGAATATGGTAAATGAGGAAGAAGACAATGGCTATAACTACTGGCAGGCCCAAGCCGCCTTTTCTGATGATGGCACCCAAAGGAGCACCAATAAAGAACAGCAACAAACAGGAAACGGCCAAGGTGTATTTACGCTGGTATTCGATCTGCGCCCGGATAATTTCTTTCGATTTGAAATCGAAATCCAAAATACGGTTAATCACAATCTGCTTGACGGTTTCGGCCTGATCGTAGCCACTTTGCACCGCTTGTATGCGCAGGTTTTTAGGAATAGCATTTAAGATAGAGCCTTTGATGACTTTAGCCGACACCTTAACCTTGGTATAGCCTTTGGCCATTTCGTTTTGCTTAAAATAGGCAGAGGCATTTATCTTGGTGGTTTTATTCAGGCTATCGAGGCTTTTCCTGATCGAATCTTCGCGATGCAGCAGCTCTCTCCTATTCAGCATCGGGGCATTGTTTTTGAAACTGGCCTCCTGGGTACGATTAAATCCGCCAAAGCTGCCCAGGTCAAACTTCACTTCTGTTTGCTTAAAGCGCATGCGGGTTAAGGTTTGGTGCGGATTAAAGGAACCGTTACCTGTATTTTCTTCGTAGCGTACGCCATTTACCAAGCTTAGCACCAAGTATTGGTCGTCGCTGGTTTTGGCCATCCTGCCTTTTTCGGCTAGGATAATTTTAGGAATGCCGTTGGTTCCGGTATGGTCGTAGATCATGATGCCATACAAAGAATCGATTGCGCCTTCGCCTTTACGCTCTACGCGCATGGCATAATTCTGTATGCTGTTGTTAAAAACGCCAGGCTTAATCAGAAACGAAAGTTTTTTATTGCGTATATCATACAGCAACGAACCATATTTGAGGTTGGCTTTAGGCAGCATGTAATCTGAAAACAGAAAAGAGGCAAAAGAAAGGCCGATGATAAAGACAAACAGGGGCCGCATGGCCTTTTGCAGCGAAACACCGGCCGATTTGATGGCCACGAGCTCATAGTTTTCGCCCAGGCTGCCAAAGGTCATGATAGAGGAAAGCAGCACGGCCAGTGGCAAAGCCATAGCCACATTGGCGGCTGAGGCATAAAGCATAACTTCGGCAATGGTATACCACTCGAAGCCCTTTCCGATCAAATCGTCGATATACTTGAACAGGAAGAACATCAACAGGATAAACATCACAATAAAAAATGTGACGAAAAATGGCCTGATAAATGCCTTGATCAGCAGTAGGTGTATCTTTTTCAATATACAAAGATAGGCAAAGCCGACGAAAAAATTAGCCTCCGATAACGCTAACTAGGTAAGTGATCTGGTTATCCCAGATTTGTTTTTTTTCGGCAAGGGTTTCGTCGGTAGCAAAATCGGTAATGGCAAGGGCAACATCGTTGGTCAGTTCATCCTGAACGATTTCCATTTCGAAATAGCAATGCGGATCATCGTCAACCCATTTAAACTTAACAAGTTTGTTTTCTTTTACGCTTAGCAGCTTGGCTTTTTGCACTTCTCCATCCCAGGTAAAGGTATAGGTTTGGTCTCTGAAAACTACATCGTCTGCAAACCATTGCGACAGCCCATTAGGCTCGCTGATAAAGCTGAACAGTATACGTGGAGAAGACCTCAATTCATATTCTAGATTAAATTTTTTCTTTTCTGACATCCTTAAACACCGCTATCTGTAAAAATAATGGACTATTTTTTTAATTTTTGTTTCTAAAGAAAAGTAATTTATTCTATATTTGCAACTCTTTAAAAAATAGTATTCAACATTTGATATTATTTTTCCCGGCGGGGTAGCTCAGATGGTTAGAGCGCAGGATTCATAACCCTGAGGTCGGCAGTTCGATCCTGCTCCCCGCTACCAAAGCTGCAAAAGAGGCAAAGCCCAGGTTTAATTCTGGCATGCCTCTTTTGTCGCTTAAAATAAGCAGCTACAAAACAGTAGCTTTATCCTAAAACTGCTACTCCCATCCATTTTCTTGTGGCAGGTAACTTTAGGGACACCCTCTTAGCAAGTCTTACCTAGTTTTTCTTAATGTTGCATATTTCAGTTGCTTATACATTAGTCTTGAGATGAGTGAAAGCCCTAACAGGTTGTTGAACCTGAATGCGTTTTTAAATTAGTTGGCGTACAGTTGAAGGTGCTTCGTCGGTCATCAGTATAAACCGTGTTCAACGTTCCTACGAACAAAGGGTGTATGCTGGTCGATTCCGCGTCCCTGACCACCTTAGCGAATGGTCTAGTACAGGGGTCTTGTCCTTGAACGATCGACATATTCTTTAAATGTTATGTTATAGCTTATCCACCATCTGTAATACGTTGAAATATTTATGACATCTAATCATGGCATATTGTACGTTTCATCATTGCTAACCATAAATTTTCCCACGCAAAATGAATAGGTCCGAAGTACATTTTGCCACTATGGCAATGATCATAAGCAATGCACTTCACCATATCAAAATGTGCATAACTATACTGGCATCAGCATGTCCTAAAACATCCCTGATTATTGATCAAATAAGATTCTTTAACCAGATGGCTCACTTTAGCCATTCCATTGGAATATCGTGTTGATAAATGAACCTATTGGAGATTTCTTTTTTACTTAGTTTTGCCGAAACGAAAACTTCTTTGTAAAAAAGAAACGACTGGAATTAAAGTTGTATTAGTCCAGCATATTAAAATATCGCATTTAAAAATTATGCAAATGGCGGGATCGATAAGATCAGTCCAAAAATGGATTTATATATCGTGCTTTTTTAACAATACGACAACTGTTTTATAGATTTATCAGATGCTCAATAACAGCAATGTCACAAGGGCAATAATTTATATAATTGAATAAATGCTGAACTTTTGTATATGTTGCGTCATATAGGCCATAAAAGAAGTTTTACCCATAACCTGCGTTTAGCTATATTGCTCTGCCTGAACGCAGGATTTATCAATGCTGCAGGCTTTATAGCATTTGCTGTCCTGACCACTAATGTAACCGGTCATGCAGCTTTATTGGCGGTTAACCTGGCAGAAGAACACTGGCGTTCGGCACGGATGGTTGTCCTTTGGTTGTTTCTTTTTCTGGCAGGTGCATTTTGCTCAGGATGGTATATAGGCCGGAATGGACGAAATCAAGCTGCTGCATATTCTGCACCGATCATTGTAATTATGCTCATCGTAGGCTTTGTTGGGCTCTATGGGCCACATTATCAACAAACCCTTCCTGAAACCGAGTACTTCGCAGGAAGCTTATTGTTCGCAATGGGCATGCAGAATGCATTAGTTTCGATGATCTCGGGTTCGGTTGTGCGTACTACGCACCTAACAGGGATGTTCACAGACCTTGGAATTGATCTTTCCGCTTTAGCCATTTCGGGATTTAAACCGGATGCCACACTCAAGCGTCGTATCCTGTTGCGTATTTCCATTATTATATCCTTCCTGGCCGGTGCTATCGCCGGTGCACTTTGCTTCAACAACATGTCTTTCAGCGCTTTTTGCATACCAACAGGGTTGTTATTCATCGCGCTGTTCTATGATTACCTGCGGGTCAAATTACGTCGGCTATTGAGTTCCCAGCACGATAAAAAACCGTAATTTCATATCTGGCAGCCTTTAAATTCTACAAACCACCATATCAAAGCAACAACAATTAGAGTTCATCATAAGGCATATTCTTTTCGCGAAACTGGTGGGTACTGCCATAAATGTGCTTGACCAATTTGTTGTCTTTCCATATGCCTAACACGTAATTTCCGAACTTGTCGGTAACCTTACCTTCACCGTTAAGTTTGCCATTTTTAATCCCGCCTCCATATTTACTTCCTTTGACAGTTGGGCGTGCGGCGTAAGATCTTCCATCTGGTCGGCGACATTGAAAGCCGCCTTATAGCTGGCAATAATTCTAAGCCCTTACCTGTTGCTTCGGCTGTTTTGAACGGATTTTTTCCCTGAACCGATCGATCCGCCTTTTATTGTCTTGCTGCAGCAGCAAAGGATAGAGGTTCATCAGGATATTCACTAACATCATGATCAAAGCGAATAGCCAATCGCCCTTGAAGAGCTTTGCCCCTACAAACGGCAGCACAAACAGAAACCCGCACAGGTGCCCAATTTCTGCCACTGTCATCTCCTGGCGCAAGGAATCCAATTCGCTTGGTCTGATCCTCTTTTTCATGGAAAGCTTCGGGTTGAAGTATTTGAAGAACGAATTTTGGACAATCCACCTGAATGCGTCAAGCCCGATCATCCTTCCCAGCCATTCGTTCCTGATCAAAAAGAGGTTCGTTAATCGTGTTTTGTAAAATTGGGTGCTGACCAAAAGCGCGTTGGCCATAATGCCGATAATCCAAGAGATGAAGGCGATGGATAGACTGAACGTAAAATACTTGAGAACCATAGCTTATTTTAATGGAGGCAAATGTAAGGAGATTGGTCCATTTTGTTTCTAAGCACGCTTCTGATTTTTAGGTCCTGCCCTGTTGTTTATAGAAACCCTACATGACAATGATCAAAAAGACCAACCTGGGTAAAGGTTGGTCTTTTTGATTTTCAGTGAACGTCCATTATTTGATGCCGGACGTGGTCGGGCTTAAATCAAGCTCCTAGCTTTGATGTTCAGGCATGCCGTCGGGATTCATCCATACAAATTCCCAATGGTGGCCATCGAGGTCTTCAAAACTGTGCTGGTACATAAAGCCATAATCGCTGGCCGGGTTAGGCACGGTAGCTCCGGCGGCCACGGCCTTGTCTACCATTTCGTTAACAGCTTCCTTGCTGTCGGCCGAAAGTGCGATGGAACATTCTATTGCTTTATGCGCATCAACAATTTCTTTTTTGGTAAAAGTCTGGAAGAAAGGCACGGTAAGCAACATCACGTAAATGGTATCGCTGATGACCATGCAGGTCGCTTTCTCGTCGGTAAATTGCGGATTAAAAGTATAGCCCAGTTTGGTAAAAAACTCCACGGATTTGTTGAGGTCTTTAACCGATAGGTTTACAAAAATTTGAGTTGCCATAATTGCTTTGATTTAGTTTATCCAAAACTACGGCAATACCGTCTACCTTCAAGCGTGCAAAAGGGACAAGTTAAGGGGCTAATTGCGACTCGTACAACCTTTCGATTGCCTCAAGCAATAGTTGCTTGATACATGAAAAGTGAATGCCCGTTATTTTCAGCCAAAAAAAGAGATATTGAGCTAAGCAGCTTTACAAAACAAGAGCCAACCTTACAGTTCGCCTCAAGCAACAACCACATCGACAGCATCGCCTACTCTAAGCTATTGCACACCTTCAACATGCCTGGGATATTTCCCAAAATTGCTATCTTTCCATATGCAGCACCAAGAGTTTGAAGCTCCAGCAACCTTACGCGACATCATCAAGTGCTTTTGGCACAATAAAAGAACATTTGAAACGGCCGAATCGAGTTTTGAAGTAGTTCCCGACGGCTATGCCGAAATTATCTTCTACTTTGGCAACCTCTACCAAGCTTATCCTAGAAATCTGCAGCGTTTACCCTCGCCATTCGTCATGGGCTTGCTCAATCAGCCTATTATCTTTTACACGGATGGTCCTTTGGAAATTATTGGCATCCGATGTTTTCCATGGACTGTATTCGACTTGCTCGGCTTGCCATCGCGCAAACAGGGCGTACACTTGTTTGAGCATCCGATAGCCGATATCCAAGCTACATTGGCCAAACAGGTAAAAACCGGCCAAATTGATGAAGCAATTTTTACGCTGATTCAATATTGCTTAGCTATGCGGCAACAGATTGCTGTTGACCATACGCTTGCAAAAGCCGGCATGGCCATAAGGAAAGCCAATGGCGCCATGTCTGTGGGTAAGGTAGCTGCCGAAGCCCATGCCACGGTGCGTACCTTGGAAAGAAAATTTAAGCAGGCTGCCGGTCACACGGTTAAAGATGTTTCGGCGCTCATCCGTTTCGAGCAGGTGCGAAACCGTTTGTGGCACCATCCAGATTCGAATCTTGCCGGCTTGGCCCATGAGCTGGGCTACACCGACCAATCCCACCTCAGCAGGGAATTCAAACGCTTTACGGGCACTACGCCAGCGGCATTCGCCAAAAAAGCCAAACAGGGCAAACAAGCCATAAGCGGCGATTTTGTCGCGTTTGTACAAGCCTAGCCCTTAAACATTGTCGAATTTTGTGTTTCAATCATTCAACATGAAAACAACACGACAAGACCATAAATCTATAAAAAACCAAGCCATTTACGATGTCATTATTGCCGGTGCGGGGCCTGTAGGTCTTTTTTTAGCCTGCGAACTGGCCCTGGCCAAATGCTCGGTCCTGATTCTCGAAAAAACCGCAAATAACCAGTCGCCTTTAAAGCAGCTCCCTTTTGGCATCCGCGGCCTTTCGGCTCCAACCATTGAAGCCTTTTACCGTCGTGGCCTTTTTAATGCCTTGGAACTCCACAAACAACTCAAAAATCCCCACCAAAACGCCAAAGGGGGCAAGCATAGACAGGTCGGACATTTTGCGGGCATTCCATTAGCCGAAGGCAACATCCATAGCTCAAGTTGGAAATACCGCCTGCCAAGCGCTACACCAACCAGTCTAATCACCGAGATGCAGGAAATCGAAACCGTGCTGGCAAAGCGTGCAACAACTTTGGGCGTAACAATTAAACACGGTCAGGCAATTACCGGTTTCGAACAAACCGACAACGCAGTAACAGTATGTAGCAACCAACGATCTTTTAAAGGCAAATGGCTGGTAGGCTGCGATGGTAGCCGAAGCGTGGTGCGTAAAGCTGGCGGCTTCGAATTTGAGGGTACCGAGCCCGAATTTACCGGTTATTCGACCAAAATAGATCTTGTTGACCCAGAAAAACTCCAAACGGGCCGCATCATGACTGCAAGAGGGATGTACATGCAATCGCAACCTGGCTATTTGCTACTCCAAGACTTTGATGGCGGCGCGTTCCACAATTCGGGGCAAGCCCCTACCTTAGCACACATACAAACAGCGCTACGCCGGATATCGGACACCGATGTAACCATTAGCGCTTTGCATACGGCCACTACATGGACAGACCGGGCCAGACAGGCTACAACCTATCGCAACGGACGGGTATTTTTAGCTGGCGACGCGGCCCATATCCACTCGCCCTTAGGTGGGCAAGGACTTAACCTTGGGCTTGGCGATGCCATGAACCTGGGCTGGAAACTGGCTGCCACCCTTCACAATAGAGCGCCTGAAGACTTATTAGATACTTATGAGGCCGAACGGCATCCAATAGGCGCACAGGTACTGGACTGGTCGCGGGCGCAGGTGGCCATCATGAACCCAAACCCGGCTTCGCGCGCGCTGCATGCCATTATGCGCGATCTCATTGCCACACCAGATGGCGCTACTTATTTTGCCAGCAGGATTTGGGGCATTTTTACGCACTATGAACTTAATGGCAACCACCCGCTTACGGGCTACAGTGTTCCGAATTTTGAATTTGAAGACGGCACCACTATTGGCGATTTTATGCACGATGGCCAAGGCATATTGCTCGACTTTGCAGACAACACTTCGCTAAAAGCCTTGGCACTTCCATACGGCAAACAATTAAAATATATTTCACATCAAGCAAAAAACCGGCTTGGTCTAAACGCCGTATTGGTTCGTCCAGATGGTTTTATTGCCTGGGCCTGCGAGGGCGAGCCAGATGGCAATGAGCTTAAAAAGGCCATTGCCAAGTGGTTTATGAGCCATTCGGGAACCGAGCAATAAATCATTCGCGAAGTTTTTTCAGAAAAAATTGCGTAGTCAAATAACTACATTTATATTTGTAGTCAAATAGCTACATAATGAATTTACGAAGAGATGTATTCCAAGCCATAGCCGATCCGACCAGAAGAGCCATCCTGCTCTTGGTAGCCTCGCAATCGATGACTGCAGGCGCCATAGCCGCCAATTTCGATACCGCCCGGCCAACGGTTTCCAAACACCTCCAAATCTTGACCGAATGCGCCTTGCTGCAACAAACACCAAACGGCAGGGAAATCCACTATCACATCAATGCCCAAAAAATGAAAGAAGTAGCCGATTTTATCGAACCCTTCCGCCAAATGTGGGACGATCGCTTCAACAAACTGGAAAGCATCATGAAAACCTATCAAGCCAACAAATAAAAACATGGAACTCAAAACGAAAATAGATGCCCAGGAAGGCAAACAAGAGCTTACCATTACCCGCGAGTTCGACCTTCCTCTTTACTTGCTCTTTAAAGCTTATGAAGAACCCGAAATTGTAGCACAGTGGATGGGTACCAAGGTACTGCAGCTCGACAATAAAAAACATGGCAGTTACCGTTTTGAAACCAGCGACAAAAATGGAAACGTGGTATTTAGGGCCAATGGCACCATCCACGATTTTGTGCCTGACCAAAAAATTACGCGAACCTTCGAAATGGAAAATACGCCCTTTGATGTACAGCTGGAGTTTTTGGAGTTTGAAAAACTGACTGAACAAACCAGCAAGCTTACCATGCATGTAGTTTACCGATCGGTTGAACTGAGAGACAACATGCTCAAGCTACCTTTTAAACAAGGCATTAACATGGCGCACAACCGATTACAGGAGGTTGTTGGTCAACTCAACTAACCGGCCATGAAGAAAAGAAACAAAATCATTTATTGGGTGGCCACGCTTTGGTTGGCTTTAGGCATGACCTCCACTGGCATCGTACAGCTGCTCAGATCGAAAGACGAGGTTGCCAACATTAGCCATTTGGGCTATCCGCTTTATTTGCTTACTTTATTGGGCATTTGGAAAATATGGGGTGTGGTGGCTATCCTTATTCCTAAATCCCCTTTGTTGAAAGAATGGGCCTATGCTGGTTTTTTCTTTGCGATGTCGGGAGCTATATTTTCACATATTGCGGCAGGCAATCCGCTTAGCAAAATATTTCCCGCCCTGCTTTTATTGATGCTCACTTTAGTGTCGTGGTATTTCAGGCCCGCCGATAGAAGACCAGCGTTGACCTAGCTTTTAATTTTAAATTCTGTTTCTTAATTTACATCAAATGGATGCTGTTGAATACTTGAACAAATTTAAAAAAGCCACCGAACAGCTTGACCCAAAAAGGATTCACGAAAAACAGCTGGAAGTAGCAGTTGGCGAGGTCTTGGATTCGGTTTTTTTAAAATTGTATAAAAAATCGTGGGCAAGTCCGTTTCAAGAGCCATTAACAGCCCAATCGAGAATTTTCTTTTCTGTGTGGATCAACAAAGAGGCCATTGAAGAACAAAAAATCCTGTACAATATCCATGCTTTTAAACTAAGGCATTTGCAGGGTTATAAGATCCAAAGCAGAAAATTTGCAGAACTTTTTAGGACTGGCTTTACAAATTTCGAACATAAATGGCCAAATGTAAGCGTTGATTTCGGACCGCTCACCTTAATGGAGGGCTGGTTAAAATTAGCTTTAGAAAACATGGAGGGTGATATCCTGGAATTAGCCAATGGCTTTTTAGAGATTGAATATTTGATTGATGATACCTTAGCCCACTTTAAAACGAATTGACATGAATCCTAAAGTTGACTTTTATTTCAATAAGAACAAAAATTGGCAGGAAGAAGTGGAACGTCTGAGATTAATCGCGCTCGACTGTGGCTTAGTTGAAGAATTGAAATGGGGCTGTCCTTGTTATACTCATCAAGAAAACAACATTGTACTGATCCATGATTTTAAGGAGTACTGTGCATTTCTCTTTTTTAAAGGTGCCTTGCTCAGCGACCCCAATCATATCTTGATCCAACAAACCGCTAACGTACAGGCGGCGCGTCAAATCCGCTTTACCAATATTATAGAGATATTAGATCAGGAAGCTACCTTGAAAGCCTATATCCACGAAGCCATTGAGGTGGAAAAAGCCGGCCTGAAAGTGGAGCTTAAAAAGACAACCGAATTTAAGGTTGCCGCAGAATTTCAGCATAAGCTGGATTCAATTCCTGCCTTAAAAAAGGCTTTTGAGGCTTTAACGCCTGGTCGACAAAGGGCGTACCTTTTGCATTTTTCTTCGCCCAAACAATCGCAAACCCGTACATCGCGGGTAGACAAATGCATTCCGCAAATTTTGAACGGTAAGGGCTTAAACGACTAGAATGAAAAACGACAAAAATCAACCGATTAATGATATGAAAAGCAATAAAAAGAGCCTATCTCCTCAACAAAACGAAGAATTGCTCAGCCTTTTAAAAGAGCGCTTCGAGAAAAATGCAAACCGCCATAAAGGCCTCGAATGGGCCAAGGTGCAAGCCAAATTAGAAGCTGATCCAACTAAACTTTGGGTACTCGACGAAATGGAAAGCACCGGCGGTGAGCCTGATGTAGTGGATTATGACCAGAAGACCGATGAATACATTTTTTTTGATTGTTCGGCAGAAAGCCCGAAGGGACGCAGGAGCATTTGCTACGACCACGAAGCCCTGGAAGCTCGGAAAGAACACAAACCGGCCAACAGTGCCATTGAAATGGCCAAAGACATGGGCATTGAAATTTTAACAGAAACACAGTACCGGGAACTGCAGCAATTGGGCAATTTCGACACCAAAACCTCAAGCTGGATATTAACCACTCCGGAAGTGAGAAGACTGGGAGGTGCGCTTTTTTGCGACCGACGCTACAATACTGTTTTTCTATACCACAACGGTGCCGAATCTTATTATGCCGCACGTGGTTTTAGGGGCTCGCTGAGGGTTTAGTTGAGCAAAAACATGATTTAGAGGGAACCTCAAATAGCAGATTTCTTGCCTATCTGACTAATGGCATGTGCATCAATTAAGATCGAGGGCACATCCTGAGCGTCTTAGCCCTGTAGCTGTTAAAGGGTTGGCGAAGCACATCCGCTGTTAATTGGGAAATGCCTGCTCAACTGCCCTAACTGCGGATTTTTAATCCACTTCCTATTGCAAAACCGATGCTCAAGATGAGGCATCCCGACCAATTTAAATTGAAACCTACTATTTTTTCAGGTAATCGATTACCACATTGTTGGCCAAATAACCTTTAGGGCTTCGCATTAACTTGGCACCGGCTGGTACTTCCACAAGCAGCACCGAATTTTGCGCAGTGATATTGATTCCAACCTTACCGCTTACATTTCTGGCCAAGAATTTTTGGCTCACGGCATCATAAAGATCTCTTTTGCCTTTTGAGCTGATCACATAATTTATACTCCGAGCCACATTAAAAGGATTGTACACCAAATAGCTTGGATAGGCTTTATTGCGATAAAAATCTGTAGCCAATACATCGAGTTTCAAAATCCCGGCCACATTTGTAGGCTGGATAATGCTTCCAAAAATGCCTACATGTCCGCTGCCGTAAACACTAAATTGCGATACATCCGGATTTTTTCCGGGCACCCATTTTGGCCCGTCGCCTTGGGCCACCGGGGCTTTCAATTGTGTATACAAGGTATCGAAGGTAGAAGCCTTGGCCATGCCTTCGTAGGCAATTACTCCTTTGGTTAACTGGGCATATTGAGGCAAGGTTTGGTGCTGGGCCGGCATGTATTGCGGATAAAACAGCCTCGAGGCATTGGCGGCATTGAGCATCCATTTGCCAATGGCATTGGCATATTGCGGATCGTAACGCACCAAAGGCACTATGGGCCAGGCCATATCGAAAGTATTCATCAAAAAGCCATAACCACCATGGTCAACCGTACTGCCAACAATACCCGAAATATCATAGCCATTCCAATTGCCGGTTAGTACGCCCCAGCCCTCACGGCAAACCGCAGTCCCATCAAACGTCCAGCTCAGCATTTTAGCTACATCAAAATGGGTACCTACCTCGGCATTCATGCGCGCTGCCAAATAAGCGCCAAAAGGCATCAGCAACTCATAGGTTGGATTGATGGGCTGGGCTTCTAAGGCTTTCATCGCACTGATGGCCCCTTTGAGGTATTTCTTATCGCCAAATTTTTTCCAGGCACTGTACAGCACATAGGCATGGCCTGCCGCAGCATCGGGTTGCGCACAAATTTGGTTTTTCATGGGCTTGAGCTGTCCATAATCGAAGAAGGAATAATCGTAATTGCCGTTCAGTATCGAATCGGCTTTGTAAAATTTATCGGCAATGCTTTTGGCCATCCAATCGAAATCCTTTTCATGCGGATATTTTTCTACAATGGCATAAAAAAGCACATTGGGCCAAACATCGTACCACCAATCGCGACCATAACCACCACCGAGCAAAGCTACTTCGGGTACCGTGTTATTCATCATGATATTCCATTTGGTATCGCGGTTGAAATAGTTTTTCAGCATCGCCACGTAATTGTACTCCTGTTTACTTTTGTCGATACCCACCAAACTGGCCCCCAATACAGCTCCCATGTTGGCTACCGCCTCATGAAACATGCCTTTGTTGTTGGTGCCCTGCCTTACATCGGCCATTGCAGTATACATACCCAAGGTGGGCTGGTCAAAATTTTTGCGTGTATTGTCTATCCAAACCATTGGCCAATATTGTTCCTTAGCTTTAAAATCGTAAACGGTTTGGTCAAATTTGGCAGCCATGGCCTTCCAATCTATTACCTGCAAAGGCTGGGGCACATTAGCCATTTTGTTAACTCGTTTCAGTTCAATTTGTTTCACCTGTGCCCCAGCGCCGACGGCCGTAAGCAAGAAAAGGACAATAAATAGCTTAAAAGAATGTTTCATGACAGTAAAAATAAAAATTGAACGGCTTTAATTGGCTAAGGGATTGGTAATGGTTGGTTCTTCGGTGCTCAATGGCGGGGCATCGTCTATATTTTCGATCTTGCCTTGCCTTACAATATCTTTGGCCACCCAGTAAGAGGCGAGCTGCACAATGGCCACAATAATAATGGCATAACGCAAGGCGGCTTCTACCGATACCCAATAAGCAATGAGCAAGAACATGCCGGCTCCGGCTAAACGGCCAACATACAAACCCGCTTCGTGGTTCAGGATATAGGCAAATTCGCTTCTCTTTTCTTTTTTAGTGAGGATATCGATTACGCTAAACTGGATTGGAAAATAAGCTAAATCGAGCAGCGGTTTGGCCAGCAGCAGGAAAAGCATAAACAAAATCACGCCCAAACTGCTAAACAATACCCCATTGATAACCGCAGCCAAAGCAAATAGGCCTAAACCTGCACCAAATACATATAAACGATGTTTTGGTGAAGTATTTCTGCCAATAATGTACATGGCAACCGCAGCAATAACAGCCCCTACCGACTGCGCCGTGCCCAAGGCTCCTTCCTTGCCTACCAAACGCATAATAAGCATGGCCGGAGCGGTGACCAAAAATCCTTGTACCAAGCCTTTTAGCGAGGCCAAGCGTAAAAGCTTGTACCAGTAGGGATCGAATTTGAAATACACGAATTTTTTATGGGTAGGGTTGTTAAAATTACCTCTAAAACACATCAAAGAAGCAAAGATGGTTACTACAAACACAGCACCGGTTACAATTTTGTAGGCCATATGCACATTGCCGTTGCCGGCATATAGCTCAATAAACCAGCCAATAAGCACCGGTACTACCACGGCAATAATGGTATAGAAAAAGGTTTCGAGGCCATAGTAATAATTACGGTTGCTATCGTTGGTAATGGCCAGGGCCAGAAAATCGCGGTTGGCCCAATAAAAACCGAAAGACATGCCCATAATCAGGCCGGCAATGCCAATGCCTGTGTTGTCGAGCGTGGTAAGCGACATCATCACCATCATCGATACGCCGCTGAGCATCATGCCCAAAGCGTATAGGGTTTTGATCGATACCCTGCTCAGCAAGAATCCATTCAGGAAAAAAGTTATGGGAATACCCGTATAAATGGTTAGCTGATAAATAACCACCTTGGTAGGGTCGTTAGAGCTCCGCATTACATATGCGGCTACAAAAATATCAATTACGGGCAGTACAATGCTATAAATGAGGTTGGTTAACGTAAGCACCCTAAAATTATACGACTGCTTGCCAAAATGCGAAAGTTCGGCCTTAAGTTTACTCAGCATGGTTATACGTTAAAGTGGATAAGATTTCTTGAATTGAAAATTGGGCAGCGCATACAAATTCGTCGGCCGCGCCATAATAAACCGTAAGCTCATCGTCTTTTACTATGTGGCCGTTGGTAAAAACCACATGCCCGAAAAAACCTTTCAGTTCGTATTCTTCCAAAGGCCTCATTATGGGTTCGGCACTTTGGGCAATAACTTGATAGGGATTATGAAGGTCCATTAAAAAGGCACCCAAACAGTATTGGTGTTTTTCATTGGCGCCGTGGTAGATTTCGAGCCAGCCTTTTTCGGTTTTGATCGGGGCAGCCCCTGCGCCGACCCTAGCGCTATCCCAACTGCCTTTGCGGGTTTTGATCAGGCATTTATGTTTACCCCAATGCGTACCGTTTTCAGATTCGGCAATCCAAATGTAATTGCCCCCCAGGTCAACGCTACTCGGACGGTGCAAAGCATAATATTTGCCATTGATTTTTTCTTCGAAAATGGCACAGTCTTTATTGTGCGGTGGCAAAATCAGTCCGTGCTTTTCGAAGGTTTTCCAATCTTTGGTAGTCCGCATGCCCACGGCCACCCCATGCCCCGATACGGAAGTAAAAGTGAGGTAATAGGTATCGCCAATTTTTGCCACCCGACAGTCTTCTATGCCGAAAACCTCATCTTCGCCTTCGCCCTGCAGCAAGGGATAGCCTTCGGGTTCGTAAAAATTAATACCATCGTCGCTGCAAAGCAGGCGCAGGTGCGAAAGCGTGGTTAAATAGTCGGCCAATTGGTAGTTGATTACCCTTGGATCGGTGGCAATGAGTTCGGGGTGGTTTTCTTCGATTTCTATGATTTCTATTCCCGTACCCGTAAGCACCGGAAAGGAAATCATTCCCGCTTGTTGCGCCGGTCTTTCGGCTACGCGCACAATGAGCCAGGTTTTGCCTTCGAAGGTAAATACACCCGGATTGAGCAAACAGGTAATTTCCAGGCCTGCTGTACTGGGCTTTAAATCGGCTGGTGCCAATAATGGATTTTGAGCAAAACGTTGGGCAAGATCTTTCATGATTTTGGGTTTTAGATTAACGATTTTTAGCCTGGAATGCTTAAAAGCCCCCAATGCCTTGACCGTTATTTTAGTGACGATTTAGATTGACGAGTTACGATTGAATGAATGCGCATCAATCTGAGACCGTAACCCGTCAATCGTCCATTTAATAGCCTGGGTTTTGCGTAATGGTGCCCCCCGACTTATCGATATCTCCCTGAGGAATTGGATAAACATAATTTTTATCCTGGAAATTCTTACCCAAGGCTGTCAGCACAGACTTAGCCAATTTCCATCGTTTCAAATCATTAAAACGATGGCCTTCCATACCCAATTCTACCCTGCGCTCCTGTACAATCCAATTCTTAATGGTAGCTTTGTCTGTAGAGGCCGGACGATCGGGCAAAGTACCCGCTGGTGCGTTTCCGCCCGAAATGGTGGTACTGGTTCTGGCCCTGGCTCTAATTTGATTAATAATGGCAATAGCGCCTGCATAATCGTTGGTTTCGTTCAGAGCTTCGGCTTTCCACAACAGCACATCGGCCATACGGATATAGATTTTGTTGCTGCCCGCATCGTCATTGCCTTTGTTGGCTCCGGTTTTATCGCCCAACAGCTTAAATATATTTTGGTTTGGCACATCAACGGTTAGCCCCAAGCGTGGGTCGTTGGCTTCGAAAGCGTTGATAAAGTTGGTTGTAGGCGCAAAGAAACCCCAACCTAGTGGTGCGCAGATGCCATTGCCATTTTGTGGGGTCTTGCCCGATTGATGATCGTAAACAAAAATGTCTTCGTTCTCGGCAAACTCCTTGGTTTGATCAAAAGCATCGAAATAGTTGGGGTTCAGGCTGTAAAAATTCAGCGTCTGCAAAGCATTGACGTGGGTAATAACATCGGTCCATTTTTGGTTGTACAGCGCCGACTTGGCTTGTAAGGCAATAACTGCGCCTAAAGAAACACGCCATTTGTCGGTGGTACTGCTAAACTTGGCACTTGGCAACAAGGTTCTGGCTTTGGCCAAATCGCTATTGATCTGGTCCCACACTTGCGCAGCAGGTACGCGCTTGGCCACTTCGTAAGCTTCAGCAAAGCTTTTTAAAGGTTTGAGCAATACAGGCACATCGCCAAAATTGGTTACCAGGTCGAAATAATAGAAGGCGCGCAAAAAATAAACCTCGCCCAAAGAGCGGTTGCGCAAATCGCTGGCCAGGCCAACTTTGGCAATCAGGGCATCGTCGGTAAGGTAGTTGATGGCCATGTTTGTTCTCGATATGCCTTCATAATCGTACACCCAAATTCCGTTGAAAGCCTGATTGGTGGCAATAAAGCTGAAATTGTCTATCTGATCCATCCAAGCTTGGTCGCCATCCGGGTTCCATTTCTTTTGGGCATCGTCAGAAGCAACATCTTGTACAATGAGGTCGTTTCTAAAAACTGTACCGCCATCCCAATTCCAAGTACCCATGATATTGAGCGTGTTTGACAACAATTGGTACGAAGTGGTAACCGACGAAGTTACGGTATTGGCCGTTGGATCGGTATTCACCTGATCGGGCGTAATCAATCCGATCGGGTCTTTGTATAATTCTTTTTTACATCCAGCAACAAGGATCAAGCCTGCCACTAAAGCTGATGCATATCTCTTTTTCATCTTTTTATTTTTTTAATGGTGATGAAGCCCGCCTACAGTAGGCAGGTTCCATAATTCAAGCAATTAAAACTTAACATTTACGCCAAACAAGAAGGCTTTCGATTGTGGATAGGTACCATAGTCGATTGCATCAACCGTTTCCGGATCCAGGCCGGTATATTTGGTTTTGGTCCACAGGTTTTGGCCCGAAACGTACAGGCGGATGTTTTGTACGCCGATGTTCCATTTTTTAACCAGCGCACCAAACGAGTAGCCCAACTCTACGTTTTTTAAGCGCAGGTAAGATGCATCTTCCACAAAAATGCTCGATACTTTGCTGCTGCCATTGTCTGATTGGCTTACACGAGGCATGGTATTGGTGCTGCCTGGGCCGCTCCAACTGCCCAGCGCGGCCGTAGTTTGGTTAAACGGACGGCTGTCGTAATCTATAATCTGTTTCAACTGGTTGTATTTATCAATTCCCTGTACGCCTTGAAACAATACCGAAAGGTCGAAACCTTTGTACGATCCGTTCAGGTTCAGGCCATAGGTCAACTTCGGAATGTTGCTGCCTATATAGGTCCTGTCGTTGTCGTTAATTACGCCATCGCCATTCAAATCGGCAAATTTGATGTCGCCAGGTTTTTCTGTAGGGCTGTTGGTGCCGTGCAGGTAGCTGTTAATTTCGGCCTGGGTTTGGTAAATGCCTACCATTTTGTAACCGTAAAACTCGTTTAGCGAATGGCCCACCTCCGTACGGCTTACCGAACCGATGATGCTAGGCAAATTCGGATGCAGTTTTTTCACTTCGTTGGTTAGCGTGGCCAGGTTGCCGTTAATGGCATATTTGAAGGCCTTGCTGTTGTTGGTGTAGTTAATGCCCAACTCAAAGCCCTTGTTCTGTACTTCGCCGGCATTTACATAGGTTGGTTTTACGTTGCCCACAAAACCCGGCAACGAAATCGGCAACAAGATGCCCGAGGTATTTTTGATAAAGTAATCGACCGAAACATACAAGCTGTTTTTAAGCATGCCCATATCCAATCCGATGTTGGTTTGCGTGGTGGTTTCCCATTTCAGGTCTGGGTTGCCATAACGGTCGGTTACATAACGGTCGCCGTTTTTACGAATGAGGGTGAGGTAGGCATAATTATCTATTTCCTGGTTGCCCAATTTACCGTAGCTGGCGCGAAGCTTCAAATCAGATAGCCATTTCACGTTTTGCATAAACTCTTCTGAAGTAATTTTCCAGCCTGCAGAAACTGATGGAAAATAACCCCAACGATTGTTTTCGGCAAAGCGCGACGAGGCATCGGCCCTTAAATTTCCGGTTACAAAATATTTATTGGCATAGTTGTAGGTGGCCGATCCAAACAGCGAAAACAGGCTCCACTCCGCTCCCGAACCGCCATTGTACAAATCGTTGGCTGTACCACCAAAATCGATGTATTGGAAGCTGCCCGAAGTATAGTCATATCTTCTGCGCGATGCAGAAATCGCATCGGCTTTATTGCTGATGAACTCTGAACCTACCAAGGCACTTAAATTATGCTGACCAAATGCCTTGTTGTAGTTTAGGGTATTGTTCCAGGTTACATTCAGTTCCTGTCCACGCTCTTCATTTAAGCCATTTGGCCTGTTGATACGCCCCTGACCTGCATCCAGTGCCGAACCGCCGCCGTCATCGTCGCCAAAATTTTGCAAGAAGGCTTTGTTGTGCCTGAACAATAAATCAACTCCTACATTGGTGCGGAACTTAAGCGATTGATCTTCCAAAAAGCCATACTCGGCAAAAACATTTCCAAATGTTCTGAATTGGTTACGCTTGTCGTTGCTGAAATAGGCCAGTGCAATGGGATTTTGCGAGCGCTCAAAGTTCATGTCCCAACCATTGGTGGTATTGTTGTTTTTATAGAATGGCAAATCGGTAAACGGATTTGACGGACCATAAGTTGGATCGCTTGGCGATTTATACACCGGAATAACAGGCGGCCTTAAAAAAGCATGGCGGATGATCCCCGGCGCATCGCCTTTGGAAGAAAGCGCATCCTGCAGTTCGTTAGACAATTGCAGGTTGGTGCCCACTTTTAGGCGCTCGGTTAAATTGGCGGTAATATTGGCCCTAAAATTCAGGCGCTTGTATTGGTCGTTGTTAAAAATAACGATACCGTTTTGTTGATAATAGCCTCCCGACAAAAGGTAAGAAACCTTGTCGCCACCACCACTGGCGGTTAGCTGGATGCTTTGCGAGTGGCCGGTTTCAAACAGCTCCTTCAGCCAGTCGGTATTGGCCAAATCGGTTCTGGCTTTTTCGGCCGTGTACGGATTGGTGCCACTATAGCCCGCGTTCTTCCAGGCTTCTTCCTCTTTGGCCAAGTATTGCTGGGTATTGAGCATGGTGGGCAAATTACTCACCTTTTGGATGCCGTTAAAATAATTGATATCGATGGCCGATTTGCCTTTGGTACCCTGCTTCGTGGTAATTACAACCACACCTGCCGAAGCCCTCGAGCCATAAATGGCAGCTGCCGAAGCATCTTTCAACACACTCATCGATTCGATATCGTTGGTATTGAGAAAGGAAATATCGCGAGAAGGTACACCATCTACAATAAACAGCGGACTGTTGTTGCCAATGGTTCCTTCGCCACGAATGCGGATATTGATCGGATCGCCTGGTGCGCCTGTGCTTTGGGTTACGGCCACACCCGCCACCTGACCTTGCAAAATCTGCGCTACATCGGGCACGCGGCGTTTTTCGGCATCGGCCATATTTACCGTACCTACCGCACCGGTAAGGCTCGATTTCCTTTGCGAGGTATAGCCCAACACCACTACTTGGTTTAGCGATTGCGCCGAAGGCTTAAGCGAAACATCTACCTTGCCCGAACCCGAATAATCGATGGTTTGCGTGGCGTAGCCGATAAAAGTAAAAGTTAAGGATTTGGGGCTGCCCTCTTGCAGGGTCAACACATAGGTTCCGTTTGCATCGGTAGCCGTTTTGTTCTGTGTATTGGCTTGCGTTACCACTACGCCCGGCAAAGGCAGGCTGGTTTCGTCGGTTACCCGGCCTGTAACCTTTGTTTGTGCATAGGCGCTTGCGCCAGCAAAGGTAAAGCCAAGACAAACCAATAGAAATTGTAAAAGTTTGCTCATTTTCATCAGATTAATATTTGGTTTTTCGGGAATTAACCAGGGCCACATTGCCATGGCCAGCATTAAAACCCTTTTTTGATTGATTTTGATTGTAACAAATATAGACGGGCCGGTAGCACAAAACAGTGCACTATAGTTTCATTTTAGTTCACTATAGTTGCAAAACACAGGTTTTTAAACCTGCTAGGCTATATTTTCAGGTGTGCCACTGGCGGTATGCTGCGCCGCCCTGTAATCATTAGGAGCTTGGCCATAGATCTTTTTAAACTCCCTAAAAAAGTAAGACCTGTTGTTGAAACCGGTTTGGTAAAAGATTTCGGAAACGGTAAGCTTTGAGTTCCGTAGCAATACCGCTGCATATTTTAGCCTGATGCGTTTGATAAACTCCGAAGGTGTCATACCAGCCAGTGATTTGAGTTTGCGGTACAGCTGCATTTTGGAAATGCAAAGGATATCTTCGAGCTTAGCTGCATCCAAATCGGGTTCGGCCAAGTTGTCTTCTACCGCTTTAACCAAAGCGTTTAAAAATTCGCGGTCGCCCTGCTCCATGTCTACTTCGCTAAACTGGTTGTTGATGTGCTTATCCTTGAGCAGTTCGTTCATGCGTTTTTGGTATTCGAGCAGTTTTCTTACACGCAGCAGCAGGTAATCGATGTGGAAGGGTTTGGGAATATAGGCATCGGCACCCAGCTCATAGCCTTCGGTTTTGTTTTCCTCTGTGCTTTTGGCCGAAAGCATGATCAAAGGAATATGCATGGTTGCCGGCGTGGTTTTTACCAATCGGCAAAGTTCGAGGCCATCCATATCGGGCATCATCACATCGCTGATAATGAGGTCGGGCTGTGCTTTTTCGAGCAGCTCCATTGCTACCTGGCCGTTTTCCGCTTCATAAACCACATAGGTATCGTCGAGCACGTTTTTAAGCAGGAACCGCAGCGAAACATCATCTTCCACAATCAGTATTTTATGTTGCTTTGGTCCTTGCAAGTCGTTCAATAATGCATTTTTATTGATTTCGGCCACCGGCTCGGCTACTTTTTTATCATAAGGCCTTAAAATCGATTCGTACAGGTAAGATGGCGCCGAGGTTACCACTTCGTCTTTTTTGCCCACTACATTGGTGTTCAGCTTGAACCTAACCTTAAAATAAATCCAATCGGCTTTGAGCTCGGCCGTAAGCTCTCCTGCTAAAAGCGCTACCAGTTCTTTGGTAAAAGCCAGGCCAATACCGGTGCTGAACCTTTCAAAATGGCGGTCGTGCGCCACATGGTACTTGCTAAAAATAAGATCCAGGTCATTAGCCGTTAAAGTACAGCCCGAATTGGCAATAGTGGTTTCCAAACTGTGGCTATCGGCATCATAACTAACCTGAAACGTAATTTCTGCATGGCGACCAGCGTGCTTAAAAGCATTAGACAAGAGGTTAAACAATATTTTTTCGTACTTGTCTTTATCTATAAAGCCCGCTATGTTTTCTTGGATGTAGCTGTTAAAATACTGTTGCCCTTCAACGGCTACCGGCTCGAACAGTTTTTTCAGGCTGTTCAGCATCTTGGAAATGTCTACGTAGTCGTCGTTTCTGGTTAAATAACCCGCCTCTGCCCTTCTAAATTCCAAAAGCTGCTGTACCAGATAGGTTAAACGCGCCGTATGTTGGTGGATGAGCGACAAAAAGTAATTTTTGCCCTGGTTTTTGTCCTCTTTTTGGATGGTATGCTCAACCGAACCCATAATCAGCGTGAGCGGGGTTTGGATTTCGTGGGCAATATTGGTAAAGAAATTAATGCGTTGCTGGTGTATTTCTTCATCTTTTTGCCTAAACAAGGTTTCTCTTTCCAATTTGAATTTCATCTCTACCTTGTTTTTACGATAGCGGTGAAAGGCATAAGCCGAGCCCGCCACAATGAGCAGATAAACCATGTAGGCCGGCCAAGTAAGCCACCAAAACTGCCTGATGGTAATGTGCAAAGCCTCTACGTCTTTGGTCCACACGCCCTCGCCGTTAGACCAGCGCACCATAAGCGTATATTTGCCTGCCGGAATATTGTAATAGGCAATTTTGCCATCGGTTCCGGTATAATGCCAGTCTTTTTCCAGTCCGTTTAGCTTATAGGCAAATTCGTTTTTAGAAGCATTGAAATAATTAAGGGCCGTTAACGCAAACTGGAAGAAATTGTTTTTCCTTTCTATTTCCAGCCCGCGAACATCGGTGTTGATGGGCTTTACGGTAAAAAACTGGTTATTGAGCAACGATTGCCCCCCAAACTGCAGATCTGAAATGAGCAGATTGGGCTGAATGGTGTTTTCGGCCACATTTTTAGGCAAGAAATAATTAAACCCGTAAATACCGCCGAAAAGCAACTGGCCGTTGCCTGCTTTGTATACGGCACCATCGCTAAACTCGTTGCTTTGCAAACCATCCGTTTCCTGATAATTGGCTATGGTTTTGGTACCGGTATTCAGTTTGGCCAATCCACGGTTGGTGCTGAGCCAAACATTGCCCTTGCCATCGGCGGCTATGCCATGGATGGTATTGTTGGGCAAGCCGTTATCGGTGGTTATTTTGGTAAAGGCCGGATCGTTTTTAAGCGATTCGGCATGTGTCAGGTAATTCAACCCATAGCTGGTTCCTATCCAAAGCGTTTGATCCTGGCCGAAATAAAGCGACAGCACATCGCTATGCGAGAGGCCGTTCTGGAGCCCCGATGCCTTATAGGTTTTGAAGGTTTTTTTTCTGAAATCGAAAACGCTCAGGCCGCCATAACGACAGGCCAGCCACAAACGCCCGTCGTTGTCTGGCGCCAGTGCATAAATAATATCGCTGGCCAAGTGCGGATAATTTTTGGTGGCGTATTGCTTAAACTCGCCTACTTCAAAACCGTTTGGGCTTCTGCTGATTTGCAATTCGATCAATCCATAGCCGCTGGTTCCGAGCCAAAGCCTGCCATCAGGCGCCTGCCAAATGGCGTAAACCGACTTAAAATCGGGCAGTTGCTCTGCTCCACGGATGGTTTTCCAGTTTACAATCCGGCTATTGCGATGGTCGTAAAGTGTAATACCCTTGCCATCAGAACCGATATAGGTAAGGTCATCTGCACCATGCTTAATTACGTAAACGGCATTGTTGTCCAAGCCAGAACGGCTATCCAGCTTCTCGATTTCGCTTTTTTGTGGCTGTTGCCAAAAATCCCTGTAAATGAGAATGCCATTGCCCTTGGTGCCCACCCACAAATCGTTTCCAGCCTCGGCAAAACTTCGAATGGGCTTGTTGATGGGCAAATTATCCATCTTGGCTACCAAACCAAAGTAACTTTCTTTCTGATAAACCTGTACCAATCCATTACCGTCGGTTCCGAACCACAGCATATTATTCTGGCCTCGGCTAATTGAGGTAATCCTTACGTTTTCCAATTTGCGGGTCTCGTTTTGCAGATAGCCCGAAGGCCTGAACTGCTGGTCGAAAACACTCAGCCCCTGATTTTCCCAAGCCACCAAATAATAGTTATGGTAAGCCGTAAGCACCTTGATTTTGCGTTTGCCTAATGGGATGGGTATTTTTTGCCGGTCTTTGGTTAAAAGAACCTGTTCGTCGGCATTGGTGGTGTAAACAAGCTGGCTGCCCAACAGAAAAAAATTGTTGATGCCGTTGGCGTCTGTAATGAGTTGCGTAGTCTTGCCGCCCTGCTTCAGGTCTATAACCCGTAGTTTTTCATTTTTATCGAGTACCCAAAGCCTACCCGAGCCATAACTGGCCTTCAATGGAATATCGCCGTTTTTGAAGGTGGCAACCTGAACAAATTGATCTTCGTTTGGCTGATATTTGGTTAACTGCCCGTTGGCTGCAAAGCAAAACACGCCTTGGCCGGGCACCACTACAATTTCATATTCCTTTTCGCTAACCTTGCTGCTGGTTGATTTATAAAAGTAACGGTAAAACTTGCCCGTTTTCTTTTCGTACCTCGAAATGCCGCCAATGGTACTGATCCAGATGTTGCCCACATCGTCTTCGTTTAGCGATTGGATGACATTACTGCCCACACTGGTTTCGGGACTGCTGATATTGTGGTTGTAAGTGGTAAACTTGGCGCCGTCAAAACGGTTCAACCCGTCCCAAGTGCCAATCCACAACAGCTGGTCCTTGTCTTGTAAAATGGCATTGATCGAACTATTTGACAGGCCATGCCTGTTGTCTAGCTGCCGGTATACAAAATTTCGAGGATCTGTACGGTCTGTTGCGTGCACGCCAAAAAACGGCACAAAAAGCAACAAAAGGAGATACATACTCGGGCATTTGATCATGAACAGGCAAAGTTGGCTGCCTAAATTTACGAAAACAGACCACAAATGAACCCAAGTAACGAATACTTTGCCTGTTAATTGACATTACTTTGTTTTGGCTCCTCCCTGCAACACCACGGATTAATGAATTAGCCCTTGCCGGTGCTGTCTGCCAGCAAGTATGCGTTTCTTGGTGTTGCTGAGACTTACCAATTATCAAACTAAGCCAGCATATCTTTCATACTTTGCTCGGCATAGCCTGCACTGGCCGTCATTCCTTTGCCTCCAATAGCTGTACGGATGTGTATTTTATCCTCCAAATCGAGGGTAACGATATGTTTATCGGGGTGTTGCGGATAATAGCCTGCCCAATAATGCTGGATGTTGCGTACCTCAAAATTCACAATCCGTGCGGCTTCCCGCAACATCAGTTCGTTGATGTATTGGTTAAGGTTAAAGCCCAAATCGTCTATATGGTTCACGGCTGCATATTCATGCGAATCGCCGATAATGAAGCTGCCATCACTGGCTTTTTTAAAGAGGATATGGATGCCCCACTTTTTCAGTTCTTCATAATGGGCCGGTGTTTGAATGGATTTAAACGAAGGACAATGATATTCGAAGCTTTCGTAGCGTCTGGTGGTTAATCCGGTTAGGATATTGCCTTCCAAAGCCACTTCTGGCATAGGCTGTGTTCGCATCATCTGCAATTTGCTGACCACAATGCCACTGTTGGCAAAATACTCGGGGAACAACAGCTTAAATTCATAACCATTACAGATGACCGCTTTGGCGGCCTTAAACATTTCGCCTGTGCTTAACCTGATTTCTACTCCGCCGTTTTTAGTTTCGCAAGCCACCACGGTGGCGTTGTATTGCAAGGTATAATGCTTAAAATCGGCTTTGAGGTATTGATGCAGCTTGCTGATCATTTGGTCGGGCTCTACACTCACCTCCTGTGCAAAAAATAAGCCTTCTAAAGCATAGGCAGGATTTAACGCTGGGTAGCTTTGTTGCAGTGCCGATTGCGACAACAGCTCGCAGGCATAGCCCAGCTTATCGTAATGCGCCTTTAATTCGTGGATCAGGATTTGCTCGTCTGGGTCAGAAGCGATGTATACGCTTCCGTTTTGGCGAACCGAAATATCAGCTTTAGCCTGGATGCCTTTATACAGTTCGGTACTCCTGCAACCATATTCGAACCAAACTCCTTCCATACCCGAAGGAACTACTTGCCCAAAATTTCGAACGGTTGATCCTACCGGAAAGTTATCTTTTTCAAAATGCAGTACTTTTTTGCCCGCCAGCAAGGCGTGGTAGGCATGAAAAGTCCCCAAAATGCCACCGCCCACGATGATGATATCATAAGAATTATCCATGGTGAATTATCTTTTTAAAATTACTTTTCGGAGCTAGCGCAAACGCTAGCTCTCGTTCGTTAATTGCCATTACAATTGTAAACAAAGTTTATTATTTATAAACAAAAACCAGGTTAAATTAACGTTAAGCTTTTAGGGCATGTAACATCGTATCGAACTATTCGAAGAAATAAACCACAAGCATAAGCGCCTTGGCAGTGCCCATATTTACAGGTGTATGCGAAATACGGCCGTCAAATAACATCGAATCGCCTTTTTCGAGTGTTACCTTTTTATTGGAAAACTGGTACTCTATCGTGCCTTCGATGATATATTTGAACTCAAAAGCTTCTGTCTGCACCATCGGCCTATGGGCACCTACTTCGAGTTCGAGCAATACAAAATCTATGGTAGACGACTTGATGCTCTTAGACAGGATACGTTGATAATTAAACCCTACGGCCTGCTCTTTCTCAAAAGCCTGGTATTGGTCTTTGCGCTTGACCAAGATGGGCGCATCTTTTTTGTTGAAATTGATGTCCTTAAAAAAAGTATTGAGGTCGATATCAAGATTTTTGATGATGTCTATCAGCACCATGAGGGAGGGAACGGTTCTGCTGTTTTCGATTTGGGAAATCAGCCCTTTGCTTACCGAAGCTTTATCTGCCAGCTCTTGAACAGTGATTCCTAGTGCTTTGCGTCTTTCTTTTATTTTCAGGCTAATTTGGAGGAGGGTATTCTCAGACATCTATGCTTCTTTCAATTTAAGGTTTTATCAAATTTAAAGAAAATACCCACATTTGTATAATAAAGATTATTCAGCACGACAAAGCCTCCCGAACCGAAATTCAGGAGGCTTTTATTTTTCACCGTTTAGGCATAACGGGGCATTTTCATCTTATCATTATATACGCTGAACATTTTTACCACTTAGTGCGCCTTAGTACAGTTTGCCTTAATTTTGTTCACCGCCTCAGACGCCTTAGACTATAGCAAATTAAATCTCGAACTGGTAAGGAAAATATTCGTTTTCTACCGTGCCATCGCTGTAAAGTTTGAGCAGCGCATAACCGGGTGGCGTTTCTTGGTAATAATAGGATGCTGCAGATTTGGCATCGCCTTTGCCCCACCAAAAACCGCTCATGGCTCCATTACAAAAATAGTTCACGCCATTGTACCAAGCTCTATCCAACAGATGCTGATGGCCACTTAAACAAACCTTTATTTTATCCTTATGCTTATAAAACAAGGCCTTTAGCTCTTTGTGGTCGCCATGCTGGCCACCTTCCCAGGTACCGGTTACGGTTAAAATGGGGTAATGCGACATGAGCAATACAGGAGTATTTGGTTTTAAACCTTCCAGTTCTTGATGTAGCCAGTCTGTTTGTTCCTTATCTAGCTTAATGCCGCTGTTATTACCATCGAGTATGATAAAATGCCATCCATTTTGGCTAAAGCTGTAGTAACGGTTCGGAATTTTAAGCCGTTTAACGACATAAGGAATACCGTACATCTCGTCGTTCTTATCTGGTGCCTTCCACCACGGATCGTGGTTGCCTATACAGCTGTACACCTTTGGCTTGGCACGGCCTATAAACTCGTCCCATACGGCCCACTGGTCGGTTACCTGCTGGCGCACCACATTGTCATAAGAGGCATCGTGTATCGAATCTCCTCCGTTTAATATAAAATCGAGTTGATGCTTTAGTACTTCGTCCAAGCATTTTTTTGCTCTTGCCGGCACATTGTCGTTGCCCCTGATATGAACATCGGTAATGTGTGCTATGGTAAGTGCCGGCCTTTGTTTTTCTTTGTTGGTGGCTGCCAAGCTTATACCGGTTGGCAACACCCCCAAGGCACCAATCAGGCCAGTACTTTTAAGGAAATTTCTTCTTTTCATTGTTTCATTTGGTTATTGGTCCCATCCAAATACCTGTTTCAATTTTGGATTGAGTGAGATTTGGCCAATCGGGATAGGACGATAGTAGTATTTAGGTTCAACAAAAATTCTTGGCTGATCGCGGTCGCGCGTAAAGGCAATAAAACCCGAAGTACCATTGGTGAGGTAAAAATTGGTATTGTTGCCCGAAGCATCTTTCAGGTAATACTTGCCTAAACCGGCTTTTACACTGGCCGGCAAATTGGCAATCGGCGATTCGTCTGATGGTGATGCCAAGATCGCAATATCCTCTACCCCATCGCCGGTTACATCCATCGCGCCCAACGCAGGCACATACATGCCCACCTGACTATTTTGCAACAGCATGCCCGATTTCCAGCGCATCAAATCGTCGTAACGCAGACCTTCACAAGCCAGCTCTACCCTACGTTCTCTTCTGATCTCCAACAAGACGGCTTTATTGGCCGCCGTGGCGTTGGGATACATAGCTGCCAAAGCAGGATCCTGTGCTACGCCCATATCTAAATTGGGCATATTTACGCGTTTTCGCAACAGGTTTATGGTTTTATCCAAGTCGGCCTGGGTCAGCTCGCCCAGTTCGGCTTTGGCTTCGGCATTAATCAACAATACTTCGGCCAGCCTAAAAATAGGTAAGTCGGTAAAATTAAGTTGCCATCCCTGAATTAATTCTGTAGCACGCGGATAAAACTTGATTTGGTTTAGCCCACCCAGGGTTGCCTTGATTTTGTAAGGCACTGTTGTACCTGTTTGCACAAAACCCGGATAGCCTATGGTTTCCATCATCCGTGGATCTCTGTTGGCAAACATTTGCGTAAACAGCAGGGTATTGTTAGCCGCTACAGGAGTTCCATCGGTTTTAAGGTAAGAATCGGCCAGGCTTTTGCTCAAGGCATAGGTATAGTCGAATACGGTATGCGAGTTGTTGCCTCTGCCTATTTTTTGGTCAAAATCGGCCCAGAGAATAATTTCCTTGTTGTTGGCCAAGGTATTTGAAGAAAACAGGTTTCTGTAATCTTCGCCACCTTTGCCGGTATTGTAAATGCTAAATCCGCCTTCGGTCATGATCTTGCTCGTCGCATCGGCAGCTATTTTCAAAAAGCGATTATAGTCGTTGCCTAAGCCCAATTCGTCGTGGTATTTTCTAAATGTACCTTCATGCAAGGCAAAACGGGCCAATAGCGTTAACGCGGCCCATTTGGTAATGCGGGTATTGCCTCCATTGGCCTGGATGTTATCGGCGGCAAACTGCAGGTCTTCCAGGATATGGTTTACCACATCGGCTCTTGGATCCTGGCCTTTATACAAAGCTTCATCTTCCGAGCTCAATACAGAGCCGTACCAAGGCACATTGCTGTATTTTTTAACTTTAGAAAAATAGAACCAGCCCCTAAAAAATCGAGCGATGCCGATGTAATGGTTAATTTCAGCCTGATTGCCCGTAACTGTTCCTACATGGTCTAACAGGTAATTGATGCTCCTGAGGCTACCCCAATCGCTTTTATCCCAGCCGCCATAGTTGTTCTGCGAGATGGTGCCCCGCACCAGATTATCTACTTCGCCACTGGCATTGTAGTTTGAAATGTTATCGGAATTCAGGTCGTCGTGCCCAAACTGCAGCTGCCCATAAAGTCCATTGGTATAGGTCTGTAAATCGGCAGGCGTTTTAAAGAACGAAGCCGCTGTTACATTGCTTTGCGGATCTCTTTGCAGGAAATCCTTTTCACAGCTGGTAAAGAAAGTGCCACCCAGCACCAACATGGCCATATATATTGATTGATTTAATTTCATGATTTCTGATTTTATAGCGTAAGGTTAAGCCCAAATGAATAGGTTTTTTGGAATGGATAAACATCGCCGCCCAAAGCCTCCGGATCGAGGTTGCCTTTGATATGCGAACGGTCGAGGATATTCTCGCCGCTGAAATAAATCCTCAGCCTGTTGATTCTCAATTTGCTGCTGATTGCTTTAGGAAAAGTGTAGCCAACCGTTAGGTTTTTGAGCCTTAAATAAGAAGCATCTTGCAAATATTTGGTTTGTGCCTGACCCAACTCGGTTGCATCTTCGGCAATATAGGCCTTTAAGCGCGGGAAATAAGCATTTGGTGTTTCGGTCGACCAATGGTCGAGGTTTTGAACCGTAACGTTTGTCCAAGGCTGCGCATAAACACCCCAGAAATAGATGTTGCTCGGATTGGGGTACCAGTCTTGCTTGCCCACCCCCTGAAAAAACGCCCTGAGGTCAAAGCCTTTCCAGCCCAGGTTAACATCAACACCATAGCGATAGCGGGCACTGCTATTGCCAATCCTAACCAGGTCGCCATGATCTGACAAGGTATTTTTTCCTTTATTGATTTTGTTGTCGCCATTTTGGTCCTTGAACTTCAAATCGCCCACGTAAAATTTATAGCCGGTATCATCGGCGCCTACCGCGGTTTGGTCGGCATGGCTTTTCAGTTCGGCTTCGCTCTGGAAAAAGCCTTCGGTTTCCAAGCCCCATATTTCGCCCAATTCCTTGCCTACATAATAATCGCTCAAGGTTCCGGTTGGGTTATCGTATTTGGTAATAAAGGTCCGGTTGTCGGAAAGGTTAAGGCCTACATTATAGGTTAACGGGCTACTGGCTATGTTAACTGCGTCTTTCCAACCCAGCCTCAGCTCCCAACCCTTGGTTTTTAAATTGGCGGCATTAATGGTGGGTTCGGCTGTACCGAATACACCAGGCAAGGTTTTTCCTTTGGTTAACATGCCTTTGGTGTAGCGGGTAAACTTATCAAAGTTAAGCTCGAGCCTGTTGCCAAACCAGCCCATATCAACGCCAAAGTTTACGGTCGATACCCTTTCCCAGGTAAGGCTTGGCGAAATGGCTCCCGGCGCATACACAGCAGTTGGCCTTGTTCCGTCTAAAATAGAAGCAATTTGGCCCGAGCCCATGGTGGCGATATACGAATAGGCGCCTACATCCTGGTTGCCCAGATTTCCGTAGGATGCCCTTAGCTTAAAGAGGTCGAGATGGATATTGTTGGCGAAAGTTTTGACAAATTTTTCATTGGTAAGTACCCACGAGGCCGATGCCGACGGGAAGAAGCCCCACCTGTCGCCGCTTGGAAAGCGCGAAGTACCATCGTAGCGGCCATTAAGTTCGAGGATATATTTATCGTCGTAAATATAATTGAGGCGGTAAAATAGGCCGCGCACTGCCCAATCGGTAATCGATTCGCTGGCTGTAACATCGCCCGTAGCCAACGAAATAGCGGGTAGATTATTGCTGATCAGGATTTTGCGGTTTACAGAAGTTGAGCCCGCATACCTGTATTCCTGGTTAAAACCGACCAAAGCCTGCACATCATGCTTGTTAAAGGTTTTGTGGAAATCGGCATAGACATTATAGAGGTTATTGCGGGTTTCGCCGTTGTCTACCTGCGCAAACGAGGGGTTAGAACCAACCAGCTTTGCCGCCGTATTTGGTCCGGTGTAATAGGAAACCGGAAAATCGTTGCTTTTGTTGATTTGTGCATTTCTTCTGAAAGTTGCATCGGCCTTCAGCTGCAATACGTTTTTGATGACGTTGGCGGTTGCGCTGAAAGTGGTTTGAAAATTATTGGTTCGGTACATCGAATGCCCTCCCTCTTTTAAACGGCCAATAACCGCGGCACCAGAGTTGGTATAGGTACCATCGGGATTATACACCGGATCTAGGGAAGGCTGACGGTTAACATTCCAGAAAAAATCGTTCGCAGCCACATAGGGCACCTGATAATATGACGAAACAAAAGCGGTGTTGTTTTCAACATTGAGCCAGTTGAGCACCTTTAAATCTGCCTTTGCCCTCAGGTTATAGCGGTCGTACGATTCTTTTGCGTCTTTCAAGGCGCCATCGGTACGCATATATTCGGTAGAGATATAATAATTCAGTTTTTCGGCACGCTTGCTCAAGCTAAAATTGGCGTTGTAGCTCGGCGAATTATTGTTGTAGGCTTCTTTTAGCCAATTGGTATTGCCTACGTTTTGCCAGGTGGTTGGACTTGCAGGATCGATATACACTGCAGGCAACGACAGGTCTGCCGAGCGTTTTTTAGCATAATCGAGGATGGCCCCTGTATAGAGATTGTACAAAGGATAAGCGGCATCGTGCTTATAAGTCATCACTGTAAACGGATCGGTAACAAGTTCGGGTAATCTCCCTACCGTTTTGAGGGCATAATAGCTGTTGGCACTCACATTTAGCTGATCGCCTTTGGCCGTTTTGGTGGTAATAAGGACAACCCCAAATGCAGCCCTTGCCCCGTAGATGGCTGCCGAAGCGGCATCTTTTAGTACGGTAACGCTTTCAATATCATTAGGGTTGATAAGGCTTAGTTCCGTTGAAGTATAGGGCACGTTATCCACCAATATATACGGACTGCCACCAGAAAGCGAGGTTACGCCCCTGATATTGAAACCAGGTGCATCGGTTGCCCGACCGCTACCAATTGATACATTGAGGTTGGGAATAAGGCCCTGCAAGCCTGCACCTAGGTTGGCAATAGGCCTGTTTTCGATTTCTTTGGCCGTAATGCCATCAACGGCGCCACTTAAATTGATTTTTTTCTGCTTGCCATAACCAACCACCACGAGTTCGTTAAGGGTTTGGCTGTCTTCTTTGAGCAAAACGCTGATTTCTTTTCGGCCATTGATGGCAATTTCTTGGGGCTGCGACCCGATGGAGCTTACCAAAAGTACATCGCCTGCATTGGCACTGATCTTAAAACGGCCATCGGCATCGGTAATGGCTACCACCGTAGTGCCTTTTACTTTTACCGAAGCGCCCGGAATTGGCGCACCATTTACATCGGTTACCTTCCCCGTAATCACATCGCGAACAAGAATGGCCACTTCCGTAGCCTCCTCGGCAGCAGTGGCCTGATTAGCCTGTCCTGCAAATGCCAAGGCAAATGCAAGTACAATCAAAAGCCCTTTTTGGATTGAAATATGTTCTTTCATAGTTTAATTTTTGTTTAGCTAAACTAAACTATGTTTATTAACAAAATAAGAATTAGTCGTTAACAAATAATAAATATTGTTTACAACAATTAACTTAAAATCAACCTGAAAGCTTTTGACCACATATTAAATAATTGCTACTTGCTAAGCAGATGTACCAATCATGGTGAATAACAGGCTTAACACATATTGCCAAATGGTGCTCGCCGGCACCAACTTTAACCATAGGTTGATTTTTTATCGCTAAATTTAAATCAAATCGTATTCGCTATGAGTAGACACAAACTGCTTTTGTTTATTATTGCAATCACCGCATGGGTATCACTAATTGCCCAACTGGTACTTTCTTTCGGCTACAGTACAACTGGCACCACAGAAACCCTTGTTCGGTTCTTCAGCTTTTTCACGGTACTGACCAATACCCTGGTTGCATTTTTTGCAAGCGTACAGTTTTTTTCGAAACCTCAGCAACACGGATTTTTTGCCAATGCCAATACACAAACCGCCATTACCATGTACATTACCATCGTAGGCCTGGTGTTTAACCTGGTGCTACGAAGCTTATGGAAAGAGGGTGGTCTGCAGGCCTTGCTTAACGACTTGTTGCATTCTGTTATTCCTGTATTGATGATTATTTATTGGTGGAGATATGTAGATGGCAAAAAGGCTACTTATAAAAGCATTCCTTTCTGGCTGGTCTATCCCGCAGTTTATGCCATTTATACCCTGTTAAGAGGGCCTTTTGCTACTTGGTACCCTTATCCGTTTATCAATGTCATTGAATTGGGCTATCCCGCCGTACTTCGCAACAGCGCAATATTGGTACTGGTATTTTTGTTTTTTTCGTTCTTCTTTGTATTTCTGGGCAAAAAGAAACCCGCCCAGTTAGATTAAAGTCCAAACCAATAGGCATAAAAAAAGAGCAACCTTAACGGTTGCTCTTTTTTGTTACCGGCGGGGCTTATTGGCCCGACCCCATTTTTACCCTCAGGAAAACTTCGAAGCCACCATTGGTGTAATTGTTGAGCTGCGAAGTGCTCGTGGTATACAAGCCGCTGATGAGATATTTCTTTTTGTAGTCCATCCCAAAGCCAAAAGTGGCGTTCTTGGTGCTGTGATACATCGCCGAAAGCAAGATCTGTTGGTTTACAAGGGCAAACTGTGCACCTGCATCCCAGATGTTATCGTAGCCTGAAACGGCCCTGTAAGCAACCAAAGGCTCCACAAATTCGCCATTAAGGTTAGTATTGAACGGGATTTTGTAGCTGATGGCCGAATAAAACCGGGCCACATCGGCATATTTGGTATCATCGCGCTTGAACAACTTATTCAGGTTTGGCAAGGCGGCATTAATGGTTAACCTGTTGCTGGTATAAGCCACACCAAAATCGCCATCGATATAGCTTTCACGGTCATTGTACTGGCCTACCAACACATCGTTCGGATTGCCTTTGATATCCGAATTGCTCAAACGCTGATTGGCAAAGCCCAACGAAACGCCAAAGTTCAGCTTATTGTTTTCATTGAGGGGGAGATGGTAAGCAAAGCTACCAACCACCCTGGTTTGGCGCTGAAGACCAGCCTTGTCGTTTACTACATTTAGGCCTACTCCTACCTTATTAAAACCATGATCAACGGTTATGGCTTGTGTAACCGGTGCCCCTGGAATGTTATTCCAGAGGCTACGATAGCCCAAGTTAAGATTGGTACCGTGCTCAAACCCGGCGAAGGCCGGATTGAGCTGGTAACGATTATTATAGTACTGCGACGACAATGGGTCGAGTTGTGCCTTAGCCGTTATTGATGAAGCAATAATGCCTACCAGAACTAAAATCTTATGTCTTTTCATTTTATACAATTTAGTTGTCCTAATTATTTATCCTGACGCACTATGGTGATGAAGCCTCTTTTCTTCAGCTTGCCAGGTCCGAAATCGATGATATAGAAATAAGTACCCTCGTTAAGTGGCGCACCATTTAAGGTAGCATCCCAGCTGTTATCGTAGCCTTTTTTGCTATACAATACGCGTCCTGCCTTGTCGAAGATCTTCACTTCGTTGTTCGGATACTGGTCTATGTTTTCTACCACCCACTTGTCGTTTACTCCATCGCCGTTCGGGGTCAGGATATTGGTAGCTTCAACCGCCTGGAAGTCGTCTCTTACTTCGATGGTGATGCTCTTCACATCGCTACAGCCTGTGGCGTTGGTTACGGTTACCGTATAGGTAGTGGTTACCGATGGACGAACGGTTAGACTGGCCGTATTTTGGCCACTTACTATACCATTTGCAGTTGCCCAGCTATAGCTTGCGCCGCCTACGGCAGTAAGTACCGTAGTTTCGCCCTTGCTCAACGATGTACCCTTGCTCGAGGTAATGTTTACAATTGGCAACGGATTGATGGTTAAGGTTCCATTTTGGTAAGTGAACACGTAATTGGTTGCCACACCGCCGGCAATATTGATTGGGTAGCTGTTGGCGATAGAATTGCCACTGGCCGCTGTGGTCAGCGTAGGTGCAGTGGTCAATACGCCAGCAGTTTCTCCGTTTACGAAACCGGTATAGCTTACCGTAAAGGCCGGGTTAGGCTGTCCGTAGCAACGCGCCTTGTCGTCGGCTTTGGCAGTCAGCGTTGCCTTGTTCACCGTCAGGGTACCACTTACATAGTTGAGTTGGTAGTTGGCCGAGGCATAGCCCGCAGGGGTGATTACATAGGTTCCTGCATTGATGGCGCCCTGGGCCGTGCCAGTGTAAGCCAATGTTCCGGTTAAGCTATTGGTGGCGTTGTCGGTGCCTACAAAACCGCTATAGGTTACGCCATTGCCTCCGTTAAAGGCCAGACCATTGTAGGTTTTGCTAGCATTGGTGGCAATCACATCCAAAGGTTTTTTGGTGATGGTCAAGTTGGCGCCAGTGTAAGTTAAAGCATAGTTGCTGCTTAAAGCCAAGGTATTCTGACCGATGGCATAAGTGCCTACGCTTTCGCCTGTTGCACGGCTTAATGAACCGCTAAAGCTGTCGCCGGCTACCAGAGCCGGGCTGAAAGTATAGGTAAGAGCCGGATCGGCACTGCCGTAAACCTTGCTTTTTGCATCGGCAGTTACGGTAATGGCTTTAACCCCAATTACAATATTTCCAGCTGTATAGGTAATGGCATAGTTGCTGGCCGTAAATGTACCTCCAACAGCTGCACTAGGCGTTACTTTTGCTGTATAAGTTCCTACTGCATCGTTAGCCGCAGCGCCAGTTCCGTAGGCTATGCTCACTGTACCTACTGTTTCACCGTTTTTCAATCCGCTTGAAACAAATGCGGTTGAACCGGCAGCACCTGTTAAGACATCGCCGTAGGTTTTGTTTACTTGGTTTGCCGTAATGGTTAATGGTGCCGCAGTTACTGTACTCGAAACCGTTGCTTTAGTTACATTAACAGCTCCCGCACTGGTTAACAGGATATTTCCACTATAAATGCCTACAGCGGTTGTGTTTTTCAGCCTTAGGTAAACCGGTGTACTGGAAATCATGCCCGAAGTACCTACGGTTACCGTATTGCTAAAGGTAGTGTTATCAGTACTTACTTCAAATCCTACTGGCGGTGTTACCAATATGCCAGCCGTCATGTTTACACCCGAAACTGCAAACTGAGTTGAAGCCGATGCTGTTCCGTACACAGTGTTCAGTGCACTTAGGGTACCTGTAGCGGTAATGGTTGGCACCGTAATTACGGTAAATGTATTTGTTGCACTGTATACGCTTGCATTTCCGGCTACATCAGTTGCCAATGCTTTTAAGGTATGCGTGCCATCCAATAAGGCCGTACCTAAAGTATAGCTCCAGTTGCCGCTGGCATCTACAGGGATACTTGTACTTACCGTCGTTGCGTCTAGCTGTAAAGTTACGGTAGAGCCTGCTTCGGCAGTACCGCTAATTGCAGGAAGACCCGTGTAAACAGTTGCGCCATTGGCCACGGCAACCACTACTGGAGCAATAGGTGGGGTAACATCTATGGTCCAGGTATAGCTTGCAGGAGTTGCATCTACATTGCCAGCGGCATCAATTGCCCTTACCCTAAAGGTATGGGTACCTTCAGCCAATCCGGTGTACGTTAATGGCGAAGTTGCACTTACGTAAGCTCCGGCATCAAGCTGTGCTTCGAAAGTACCTGCTTCAGTACTTGTAAAAGTGAAGGTTGCATCGATTGCATTTGTAATGGCTAGCGGATTGCTGGCAATGGTTGTATTAGGTGCTGTATTATCAACAGTTACAGCAGTTGAAGTGGCACTTGCCGCTTTGTTGCCTGCTACATCGGTAGCGGTATTGGCCGCAATGCTGATGGTAATTGTTCCATCTCCAGTAATTCCGTTAAGCGTTACGGTTCTGGCTAAGCCGGTGCCACTTACGGTAGCTGTTCCTGTTGCGGTTCCTGTTGTAATCAAAGCGACATCGCTATTGGTTAATGAAACCGTACCATCAGAATAGGTCAAAGCAAAAGTTACCGGACCGTTTCTGGTCAATGCGACTGATGGACTACCAATGGTTAGCGTTGGCGCGGTTTGATCAATGGTATATACCTGTCCGCTTGTAAAGCCAGCGCTTGTAGGATTTCCAGCCATGTCGGCTACGCCTGTAGCACTTACTTTAAGATCAAGGCGCAAGGTTCCGTCGCCGGCAATCGTATTCACATTAATGGTATAAACCGTGGTACTTACAGGGGTAACACTTGCTACCGCAGCCGATAAGGTACCAGTGGTTGTTAAAGCAAATGCATTAGCGGTTACACCGGTAACTGGTTCAGAGAAAGTTACGGTATAATCAACATTTGTGGCATTGCTTGGGGTTGTACCTACGCGGTTAATCGAAACCACAGTTGGCGCAATACCATCGATAACGATATTTTTGTTTGCGCCAAGAGAACCCGCCGCGCCAGGCGCAGGCAAAGTTAGCGTAGCATTGTTATTCAAGGCGTCTTTAATTGTTCCGCCTGCCAAAGTAAGTGATGTGGTAGAGGCATAATCCAAGTCGGCCGTTTGGTTACCTGATGCTACCGTATAATTGAATACTAAAGAAGAAGTTCCGGAGCCCGAATTGTACAATGCGTTGGCACCTGTATTCAAGGCCAACTGAGGTGTTCCAGTTACGGTTACAGGCATATGGAAATTAACCTGAACAGCTATTACATCGCCTATTTTATAGGTACCATTAGCCGTGCTGGCCGTTACGCCTGCAACACCCGCTGGCTGGGTAATGGTAAAGCTGCGCGTAATACTGCAGCCATTTGCATCAGTTATCGTTACTGTGTAGTTTCCTGCAACTAAGCCCGTAGCTGTAGCAGCGGTTCCGCCACTTGGAGCCCATGAATAGCTATAAGCTGGTGTTCCGCCAGATACCGATACAGTAGCCGAACCATTGGCGGCTCCAAATGCAGTTGCATCTGTTTGGCTTTGTGTTGCCGTTAGTGCCGTTGGCTGCGTAAGGGTAAAGCTTTTGGTCAATGTACAACCATTGTTATCGGTAATGGTTACCGAGTAGGTTCCAATGGCCAAGCCTGTAATAGCCGATGTAGTAGCTCCTGTGGTCCATAAATAGGTATAAGGGGCCGTACCACCAACTGGGCTTACACTAGCTACACCTGTTGAACTGCCATTGCAGGCAATATTGGTCTGACTGGTCGTAGCCGCCAATACGCTTGGCTGGGCAATGGTAAACGATTGAGTGGTTTGACAAAGATTGGCATCTTTAACCGTTACCGTATAGGTTCCGGCAGCAAGCCCAGTGGCCGTTGCACCTGTGCCTCCGCTTGGCGACCACGAATAGGTATATGGTCCGGTTCCGCCGACAACATTAACTGTGGCCGAACCATTTGAACCGCCATTGCATGAAACATTGATTTGCGATCCAGCCGAAGCCACTAAAGCTGCTGGCTGGGCAATGGTAAACGATTGAGTGGTTTGACAAAGATTGGCATCTTTAACCGTTACCGTATAGGTTCCGGCAGCAAGCCCAGTGGCCGTTGCACCTGTGCCTCCGCTTGGCGACCACGAATAGGTATATGGTCCGGTTCCGCCGACAACATTAACTGTGGCCGAACCATTTGAACCGCCATTGCATGAAACATTGATTTGCGATCCAGCCGAAGCCACTAAAGCTGTTGGCTGCGTAATATTAAAAATTTGGGTTTTTGTACAAGCATTGGCATCGGTTACGGTTACCGTATAAGTTCCGGCAGCCAAGCCAGTGGCCGTTGCACCCGTGCCTCCGCTTGGCGACCACGAATAGGTATAACCTGGTGTTCCTCCCGTAACGCTAACCGTAGCTGAGCCATTAGCACCTCCATTACATGAAACATTGATTTGCGCACCAGGCGAAACCGCCAATGCGGTAGGTTGGCTAATGCTGAAATTTTTAGTTAAAGTACAGTTATTGGCATCCGTAATGGTTACCGAATAGCTTCCAGCTAAGAGGCCAGTTACGGCAGAAGTTGTAGCTCCGGTTGACCATAGATAAGTATACGGGGCCGTTCCACCGCTTGGACTTACACTTGCCATACCCGTTGCACTGCCATTGCAGGCAACATTGGTTTGGGTAGTAGTTGATGCCAATACCGTAGGCTGTCCGATGGTAAAGGTACGGGTGGCCTGACAAGCGTTCGCATCGGTCACCGTTACCGTATAAGTTCCGGCAGCCAGGCCAGTAGCCGTTGCCGCAGTGCCACCGCTAGGTGCCCATGAATAGGTATAGCCTGGCGTACCGCCGGTTGGCGATACCGTAGCCGTTCCGTTAGATCCGCCGTTGCAGCTCACATCGGTTTTGCCTCCTGTGGCCAAAGATAAGGCCGTAGGCTGGGTGATGGTAAAAGATTTTGTACCTGTACAACCATTGGCATCGGTTACTGTTACCGTATAGGTTCCGGCAGCCAGGCCAGTAGCCGTTGCCGCAGTGCCACCGCTAGGTGCCCAAGAATAAGTATAAGGCGCCGTGCCCCCTGTTGGCGAAACTGTCGCCGTTCCGTTAGATCCGCCATTGCAGCTCACGTCGGTTTTGCTACCTGCTGTTGTATTTAAAGCTGTTGGTTGAATAATGGTAAAGCTACGGGTAGCCGTACAAGCATTGGCATCGGTCACCGTTACCGTATAGGTTCCTGGAGCCAGGCCTGTTGCTGTGGCCGCCGTGCCGCCACTAGGTGCCCAAGAGTAGGTATACGCTGGCGTGCCACCGGTTGGCGAAACTGTTGCCGTTCCGTTAGATCCACCATTGCAGCTCACATCGGTTTTGCCTCCTGTGGCCAAAGATAAGGCCGTAGGCTGGGTGATGGTAAAAGATTTTGTACCTGTACAACCATTGGCATCGGTTACTGTTACCGTGTAGGTTCCGGCAGCCAGGCCAGTAGCCGTTGCCGCGGTGCCACCGCTAGGTGCCCATGAATAGGTATAGCCAGGCGTGCCACCGGTTGGCGAAACTGTCGCTGTTCCGTTAGATCCACCATTGCAGCTCACGTCGGTTTTGCTACCTGCTGTCGTATTTAAAGCCGTGGGTTGCGTAATGGTAAAACTACGCGTAGCTGTACAGCCATTCGCATCGGTCACCGTTACCGTATAGGTTCCTGCAACTAAGCCAGTAGCCGTTGCCGCCGTGCCACCACTAGGTGCCCAAGAGTAGGTATATGCTGGCGTACCACCGGTTGGCGAAACTGTCGCCGTTCCGTTCGTACCACCATTGCAGCTCACATCGGTTTTGCTGCCTGTGGTTAGAGACAATGGTGCACTAGGTTGCGTAATTGTGGCGTTTACCGTACCCGTACAACCATTGGCGTCGGTTATCATTACTGAATAGGTGCCCGCAACAAGGCTGGTCCGGTCTTCGGTGGTAACACCCCCTACCCAGCTAAAGGTATATGGAGGTACTCCTCCAGTTGGTGTGAGGTTGATTGCACCGGTATTGCCGCCAAAACAGGCTATGTTGGTGACTACGGTAGTGCCCGAAACAGGCGCTGTTGGTTGTGTTACCGTAGCATTTACCGTACCCGTGCAGCCATTGGCATCGGTTATCATTACCGTATAGGTACCAGCAACAAGGCTGGTCCGGTCTTCGGTGGTAACACCCCCTACCCAGCTAAAGGTATATGGAGGTACTCCCCCGGTTGGCGTTAGGTTAATTGCACCGGTATTGCCGCCAAAGCAGGCTATATTGGTGACTACAGTAGTACCGGAAACAGGCGCAGTTGGCTGTGTTACCGTAATACCAGATATCGTTTTGGTACAGCCATTGGCATCGGTTATTATTACTGAATAGGTGCCCGCAACAAGGTTGGTGCGGTCTTCGGTAGTAATACCCCCTCCCCAGTTAAAGGTATACGGAGCAAGCCCGCCGGTTGGGGTCAGGTTGATTGCACCGGTATTGCCGCCAAAGCAGGCTATGTTGGTCACTACAGTACTGGCGGAAATGGCCACAGGCTGAGTGATGGTGAAAGATTTTGTACCTGTACAACCATTGGCATCGGTTACCGTTACCGTATAGGTTCCAACCGACAAGCCGGTTGCCGTGGCTGCCGTGCCCCCGCTTGGAGCCCACGAATACGTATAGCCGGGCGTACCGCCAGTTGGCGATACCGTAGCCGTTCCGTTTGATCCACCAAAGCAGCTCACGTCGGTTTTGCTGCCAGTGGCTACATTTAAAGCCGTTGGCTGGGTAATGGTAAAGCTTTTAGTCGCCTGGCAGTTGTTGGCATCGGTTACCGTTACCGTATAAGTACCTGGTGCTAAGCCGGTGGCTGTTGCAGCCGTACCGCCACTAGGTGCCCACGAGTAGGTATAGCTTGGCGTACCGCCGGTTGGCGATACCGTAGCCGTTCCGTTCGATCCACCAAAGCAGCTCACATCGGTTTTGCTACCTGCGGCTACATTTAAAGCCGTTGGCTGGGTAATGGTAAAGCTTTTAGTCGCCTGGCAGTTGTTGGCATCGGTTACCGTTACGGTATAGGTGCCAACGGCCAAACCAGTTGCCGTGGCGGCCGTACCGCCGCTTGGTGCCCACGAGTAGGTATAGCCTGGCGTACCGCCGGTTGGCGATACCGTAGCTGTTCCGTTAGATCCACCAAAGCAGCTCACATCGGTTTTGCTGCCAGCGGCTACATTTAAAGCCGGTGGCTGGGTAATGGTAAAGCTTTTAGTCGCCTGGCAGTTGTTGGCGTCGGTTACCGTTACCGTGTAAACGCCAACGCTTAAGCCGGTTGCCGTGGCTGCCGTGCCCCCGCTTGGAGCCCACGAATACGTGTAGCCGGGCGTACCGCCAGTTGGCGATACCGTAGCCGTTCCGTTAGATCCGCCGTTGCAGCTCACATCGGTTTTACTGCCTGTACTTACATTTAGCGCAGCTGCAGGTTGATTGATGGTAATAGTTTTTGTAATCTGACAACCAATGTTATCTGTAATGGTAACGGTGTAGGTTCCAGCAGCGAGGCCAGTAGCAATACTAGCTGTACCTCCACTAGGTGACCAGGAATAAGTATAAGGAGCTACCCCTCCAGTTGGAGAAACGGCCGCAGAGCCTGTGTTGGTGCCGTAGCACAATACATCATTTTTAGCGGTTGAACTTGTGATGTTGCTCACCGATAATGTTGCAGAGTTAGAGTTGGTACTACCGCCAACATTGCCAGCTACGCAACGGTACTGGTAACCATTCATTCCTGCACTCGCCCCAATAATTGTTAGGCTGCTGGTTGTAGCATTACTATACACACCGCCATTGTTGATATTGGTAAATCCGCTACCCGTATTTACCTGCCATTGATAACTTGTAGCACCTGTGGCTGTAATCGGAAAGGTCGTATTGCCATTTACACATATAGACCTATTGGGCGGATTTGAATTAATAACTGGTAAAGAGCTAACGTCCCATTTAAATGCATCTAAAGCAAAATATTCAAAAGAGCCTGTAGTTGTAAAGGTCAATTTATCTATGTTTACTGAAGTATTATTTGAGCCTCCATAAGTCGTAAGGTCTATGAATGTATAACCGTTGTTAACACCAACATTGGTATTGAAGCCAGTGCTGGAGGTTGCAGTAAACTGGGTAACTCCATTTAAGCTTCCGGTTATTGTTAATGAACCCGTGTTATAAGACAAATTTGCACGGGATATAAAAACCCAAAAGCTTTTAGCCTGAAATGCTGAGGCACTAGCTATGCTCTGTCTCTTATACACATCTAAAAAGGGGGGGGGGGGGGGGGGGGGGGGGGGGGGGGGGGGGGGGGGGGGGGGGG
>NZ_JAELUC010000230.1 GCF_016429155.1 Pedobacter sp. ASV12
GTCGTGGTTCGTCGGCAGCGTCAGATGTGTATAAGAGACAGATGTTCTGCTGATTACTAATTAGGAGAAAAAAGAACAGTATACAGGTAAATACATAATGATCCCACATAATGTCATTGTTTGTTACCGAAGTTAATAATAGGATCAGCAAGAAAATTCCTAATCCCATTGAGAATTTAATCTTCTTATCGGTATAAGAGACCAGGATATAAATTATCAAAGCATAAAATAAAGCAAATGGTATACCATTTTCTAACAAGAAAAGTAACACTCCATTATCAGAAAATTCTACGTCGCCATTATTTCCCTGCTGTATTTCTCCTGGCACTCCGAATGCAAAATACCGTACATCAGAAAGCAAATAATTTATATAGGTTGCATTTTTTTCCTTTCTTACATCTTCTCCTGCACTCTCTTCAGAAAGTCTTTTCAATGCCCCTCCCATATCTATTAATTTATCTAATGCACCGGTTGCATATAGCATGGCGAGAATAATTCCAGCAGCGATTAGGAGCGTTTTCAGATAGCTTGTAAACCCCTTATTAATTGACTTAAAATGATTAACTGCAAAAGGCTGTCTCTTATACACAT
>NZ_JAELUC010000231.1 GCF_016429155.1 Pedobacter sp. ASV12
CTCTAAAAACTACGATACTTCAGGTGATTTTGGTTTTACTCTTATAAGGGAACACCCATTTAGTGAAAAGGATGCAGAATTGAATAAAAACACATGGTATGAATATCTAACTACAGCAGATGGTCATATACCTTCATTTGATATTAACGAAGAACTTGATTTAAACCTCCTGAATAGAAAATTTAGAACAGGCTCAATTATCAAGATGTATTCTTATCAGTTTCCATCAGGATATTCGGGCTTTGCACAAGACCTAAACCAAAGTTTGAACGAATTTCTGTTCGAACCTTTATTGCCAATTTATACAATTGACAATGCCACAAGATATCCGAATAATAATGTACTGCAACTAGATCTTTTTGGATTAAAAAGAAGATTAGAACTTGATCAAAACTATATCGATGAATCGTTCTCTGAAATTTATACTGATGAATTATTTGGAGAGGTAAAGGTTACCTGCTATGTCTTCAAACCTAAGGTGGGAAATAATGATCTAAAGAAAACCAAGGAAAATATAAGAAGAGCATTTTTCAAGAACAATATGAGTGTAATGTTTTCTATTAATGGCCAAACGCACGGACATTACACATCAGAATTTATCACACAGCAGCTAAAATTTAATCTTTTAAAAGACTATTTAT